>NZ_JBHMAA010000076.1:0-743 GCF_042429745.1 Neorhizobium puerariae
TCGAAGGATTATTGCGACGAATTCGCCGGCGTGGCGCGTCGGAACGGCATCGAGGTGACGGAGCTTTCGACCCACCTGCAGGGCCAGCTCGTCGCGGTGCATCCGGCCTATGACGAGGCCTTCGACGGCTTTGCGGCGCCGCAGGTGCGCGGCAATCCGAAGGCGCGGCAGGAATGGGCGGTCGAGCAGGTGAAGATGGCGCTCACCGCCTCGAAGCACCTCGGCATCAAGGCGCATGCGACCTTTTCCGGCGCGCTCGCCTGGCCCTATCTCTATCCCTGGCCGCAGCGCCCGGCGGGACTGGTCGAGACCGCCTTCGAGGAGCTTGCCAGGCGCTGGACGCCGATCCTCGACCATGCCGAGGAGTGCGGCGTCGACATATGCTACGAGATCCATCCGGGCGAGGACCTTTATGACGGGGTCACCTTCGAGATGTTCCTGGAGCGGGTGAGGCACCACCGGCGGGCCAACATGCTCTACGACCCGTCGCATTACGTGCTGCAATGCCTCGACTATCTCGACCATATCGACATCTACCACGACCGGATCAGGATGTTCCACGTCAAGGACGCGGAGTTCAACCCGACCGGCCGGCAGGGCGTCTATGGCGGTTACCAGGGGTGGGTGAACCGCGCCGGCCGCTTCCGCTCGCCGGGCGACGGGCAGGTGGATTTCGGGGCGGTCTTCTCGAAGATGGCGGCGAACGACTTCGACGGCTGGGCCGTGGTCGAGTGGGAATGCGC
>NZ_JBHMAA010000007.1:0-124632 GCF_042429745.1 Neorhizobium puerariae
CAAGCTCAAACAATTCCGACGTGTCGCCACACGATACGACAAGCTGCTCGCAAACTTCATGGGCTTCGTCAAAATCGCCGCTATCGCCATCTGGCTCAAATAGTTAATTCGTCGCTACGGCCTAGCATGATGAAATTGCGATGCCACGATCCATAAGTATCGGTTCCTCTGCACAACCCTGACTGTTATCCTCGCCTTTGGGACTGTCAGGAAGATTGGGAGGTCATTCCGGCAATGTCTAACCTGCGGCTTACGCTCGCCACCCTTTGCCTTGTGCTTTTTGCAGCGTCCCCTTCGCGGGCGCTGGAGGTCAAGGTCGCCTTGCTGCGGGTCGATCGCAGCATGCCGCCGCCGATCTCGCGGCTCGATGTCGCGCCAGCCGATCTGGGGATCGCCGGAGCCACGCTGGGTAATGACGACAACCGCACCACGGGCGCCTTCACGGGCATGGACTACAAGCTTACCACCAGGGCAGTTCCGTCTGCGGAAGCCGCTGCGGCGCTGGATGCCCTGAAAGCCTCGGGCATCGGCCTCATTGCGGTGATTTCCGATGGCGAGACGCTGAAGCAGCTCGCGGATCGTGCAGGCCCCGATGTGCTGATCCTCAATGCAGGCGCTCGCGACGATGCCCTGCGCGATGCGGAATGCCGCGCGAACGTCCTGCATGTTTCCCCCAGCCGGTCGATGCTGACCGATGGCGTCGTGCAGTTTCTGATGTGGAAGAAATGGTCGCGGCTTCTGCTGATCCATGGCTCTCACCCCGAAGACAAGCTGCTCGCCGAAAGCTATCGCAGATCGGCCGCCAAGTTCGGCGCCAAGATCGTCGAGGAGCGCGAATTCGTCGATACCGGCGGCGCGAGGCGCACCGATACCGGCCATGTCCAGGTCCAGCGGCAGATTCCGGTCTTCACCCAGAACGCCAGGGAGCATGACGTGACGGTTGCCGCCGACGAGACGGATGTCTTCGCGGCCTATCTGCCTTATCATTCCTGGGACCCGCGGCCGGTGGTCGGCTCAGCCGGGCTGATGCCGCTCTCCTGGCATCCGGCGCACGAATCCTGGGGCGCGACCCAGTTCCAGCGGCGTTTCGAAAAGCTTGCCGGCCGCAGCATGCGAGAGGAAGATTACCAGGCTTGGCTAGCCATGCGGGTGATCGGCGAGGCGGTCACTCGCTCCGGCAAGGCCGATCCGAAATCGATCCGCGGTTATGCGCTTTCAACGGATTTCGACCTTGCCGCCTTCAAGGGGCAGAAGCTGACGTTCCGCGCATGGAACGGCCAGATGCGGCAGCCGATCCTGCTCGGTGACGGGCGCATCACCGTCTCCGTCTCGCCGCAGGATGGCTATCTGCACCAGTTCTCCCCGCTCGACACCCTGGGGATCGACGCGCCCGAAACCTCCTGCCACGCCTTTGGAGGATAGCATGCTGAAGCCAGCCTTCGTGATCCTGCCCCTTGCCCTGCTCATGAGCCAGCCGGCGCTCGCCAACAAGGTGTTCGTCACCAACGAGCGCGGCAACAGCGTCACCGTGCTCGACAGCAACACTTGGGAGAAGATCGGTGAGTTTCCCGCGGGCAACCGGCCGCGCGGTATCACCATAAGCCCGGACGGCAAGGAGCTTTACGTCTGCGCGTCGGATGACGACACGGTGCGGGTGTTCGATCCGGCGACCTACAAGGAATTGTACACGCTGCCGTCCGGTCCCGATCCGGAACTCTTCGCGCTGCATCCGTCCGGCAATCCGCTCTACATCGCCAACGAGGACGACAATCTGGTGACGGTGGTGGACACCAGGACGCATCAGGTGCTTGCGGAAATCCCGGTCGGCGTCGAGCCCGAGGGCGTTGCCGTCAGTCCGGATGCAAGGACGCTGATCAACACGTCCGAAACCACCAACATGGCGCATTTCATCGACACTTCGAGCTACGAGATCGTGCACAATGTGCTGGTCGACCAGCGGCCGCGTTATGCCGAGTTCACCGCCGACGGCAAGAAGCTCTATGTCAGCGCCGAAATCGGGGGGACGGTTTCCGTCATCAACCTCGGTGGAGAGGGCGAGCCGAAGGTCGACAAGAAGATCACCTTCGAGGTTCCGGGTGTTCTGCACGAATGGCTGCAGCCTGTCGGGGTCAAGGCGACCCGCGACGGCTCGCGCGTGTTCGTCGCGCTCGGACCGGCGAACCGCGTCGCGGTGGTCGATGCGGCGGCGGATAAAGTGCTCGACTATCTGCTCGTCGGGCAGCGGGTCTGGCAGATGGCCTTCACCCCGCAGGAGGATTTCCTGGTTGTCACCAACGGCAATTCCAACGACGTCAGCATCATCGACGTGAAGGCGGAAAAGGTCATTCGCTCGGTTCCGGTCGGCGAACAGCCATGGGGCGTGGTCGTTGCGCCGGACTGATCTTTTGACAGGCAATATTTATCGGGAGGGTTTCGAAAATGCATAAGGTGGTGATCGCGGCGTTGGCCGCACTCATGACGGTCCCGGCGACGGGGATGCTGATGGATACGCCGGCCCTGGCCTCGCCTCTCTGCGACAAGCTCGGCTTTGCCGGCCTGCTTGCCAAATGCAATCGGGGTGAGCCTATCGAGCTTACGCTCTCATCCGGCAAGCCGCTTGGCGCGGGTGAGGTGAAGCTGCAATCCGGCGCTTATTACGAGATGAAGATCACCGCGGACGGTTCGGCGGAACTGGCGATCGCCGGGCCGGAATTCTTCCGAGCGATCTGGATGAACGAGATCGTCATCAACGGCATCGAGGTGCGGCCCATGGCGATCGACAGCCTGGAATTCGACAAGGCCGGCCTTGCCACTCTTTCGTTCATCGCCATCAAGCCCGGCAGTTATGAAGTCCGAATCCCGAACACGGCGAGCGACAGCCAGAAGATAAAGATCGCCATTCAGTAGTCCTGTTGCAGAAGGATCAATCGATGACCAGCCGTTTGATGAAAATCACTTTTCTCTCCGCCATCCTGGCCCTGCCTTTGGGCGCCTTTGCTCAGGAGGTGACGGCCGACAAGCAGAAGGCGATCCTCGATGTGCTGAAGACCATGCAATGCGAGGTCGATCCGGTGAATATAGAGGCGGATGACGGCGGGTTCGAACTGGACGACGTGTTCTGCGCCGACGGGCAGTACGACATGAAGCTGAACGCCGACCTGACGGTTGCGGACAAGCGCAAGGAATAGGACGCTATGGCTCTTTTTCTGTCCGGTCGGCGAACGGTCCGGAAACGTGGCGGCGGGAGAGGGTGGTTCCAGGGAGGTCGATAACGATGAAGGCGCTCAAGGGATTTCTGGCAGGTTGCCTGCTGGCGGTGGGGTTCACACAGGCATTGGCCCAGGAACCGCCGAAGCTGCGCGCCGCCATGCTGGCATCCGGCACGGTCAATTGGGAGATCAGCACGATCAAGTCCAATGGCTTCGACCGGAAGAACGGCTTCGAGATGGCCGTGCAGGATTATGCCGACAATGGCGCGACGCGCGTCGCATTCGAGGGCGGCGAAGCCGATACCATGGTGGCCGACTGGATCTGGGTGGCCTATCAGCGCGCGGCGGGCAAGAACTATGTGTTCATTCCCTATTCGCGCGCAGTGGGCGGACTGGTCGTCAGGGAGGACAGCCCGGTCAAGGCCTTGCCGGACCTCGCGGACAAGAAGATCGGCATTGCCGGGGGGCCGCTCGACAAGAGCTGGCTGATCCTCAGGGCCTATGCGAAGCAGAAATACAACATGGACCTTGCGGGCCAGACCGAGCAGGTGTTCGGCGCGCCGCCGCTGATCTTCAAGTCGGCCCTATCCGGCGAAACCGCCGGTGCGATCAACTTCTGGCATTTTCTCGCCAAGATGAAGGCGAAGGGCATGCGTGATCTGGTCACCGTCGCCGACGCCGCCACCGCGCTTGGCCTCGACCCGGATACGCCACTTCTCGGCTATGTCCTGAAGGGCGAATATGTGAAGGCCCATCCCGAGATCGCGCGCGGGCTCTACAAAGCCTCGCTTGCGGCCAAGGATCTGCTGCGCAGCGACGATGCCGCCTGGGAGGCGTTGCGCGGCCAGATGAACGCCGCCGACGATACGGAATTTGCAGCCCTCCGCGAAGGTTATCGCGCCGGGATTCCGAGCGGCCGGCCCATCGACGAGGCGGCGGCTGATCGCTTCCTGAAGATCATGGCCGATCTCGGTGGCGAGGAACTGGTCGGCAAGGCCACCACTCTGCCGGAAGGAGTGTTCCTCCACCTTGAATGATGCCCTTCGAAATCCGGCGGTGATCCGGTCCATTTCGCTCGGTCTGATCCTGCTCTTCTGGATCGTTGCCGCAGGGCTGACGGGCGATGCGACCATCCTGCCGCAGCCATGGACGCTGCTCGAACCGTTCGCCCGCGCCGTCGGCTCGGGCGCCCTGCCTTATCATCTCGGCATGACGCTGTTCAGGGTGATCTGCGCTTTCGTTCCAGCCATGCTGATCGGCGCGGCCATCGGCTTTCTGATGGGACGCTTTCCCTCGGTCGACCGCTGGCTGGACCCCTGGCTGGTGGTTTTCCTCAATCTGCCGGCGCTGGTGCTGATCGTGCTTTGTTATCTGTGGATCGGCCTCAACGAGACGGCGGCGATCCTGGCCGTCGTGCTCAACAAGATCCCGAATGTCGCGACCCTGGTTCGCGAGGGTGCGCGGGCGCTCGATCCGGATCTGGACGCCATGGCAAAGGTCTATCCCATGAGCGTCTTCACGCGGCTGCGCCACGTCGTGATGCCGCAGCTTGCACCCTTTGTCGCGGGGGCCGCCCGTTCCGGCATCGCGGTGATCTGGAAGATCGTGCTGGTGGTCGAGTTCCTCGGCCGCTCCAGCGGCATAGGCTTCCAGATCCACTTCTATTTCCAGCTCTTCGACGTCACCATGGTGCTGGTCTATGCGCTGACCTTCATCGCCGTGATGCTCGTCGTCGAAGCCCTGCTGCTGCAGCCGGCGGAGCGGCATGTGCGGCGCTGGAGGACGGCATGATCAGGGTCGATGTCAGGCGCAAGGCCTTTGGAGACGATGTCATCCTCAAGGATGTCCGTTTCGAAATGGCAGCCGGCGAATCCGTCGCCATTCTCGGGCCGTCCGGTGTCGGCAAGTCGACGCTTCTCCGGCTGATAGCGGGCATCGATCCGGCTTTCGAAGGCAAGATCGAGCGCCCGGCCAATATCGCCATGGTGTTTCAGGAGCCGGTGCTCTTGCCCTGGCGGAGCGTGCTGCAGAACCTGACCATCGTGCATCCCGCCCTCGGCGGGAAAGCGGCGCTTGCTGCGCTCGACAGGATCGGCATCGTGGACAAGGCCGGTCTTTTCCCGGGGCAATTGTCGCTTGGCCAGCAGCGCCGGCTGGCGCTGGCGCGTGCCTTTGCCGGCAGGCCGGAATTGCTGGTGATGGACGAGCCTTATGTCTCGCTCGATCCGCAGACCGCGGAGGAGATGCTGGAACTCACCGAGAGGCTGATTGCGGAAACACGGCCGGCCGTCATCCTGGTGACCCATTCCGCCGGTGAGGCCGAACGGCTCGCCGGCCGTCTGTCCAGGCTTGCCGGCCATCCGGCAACGCTCGCTGAACACGGCCGTGATAAAGTTGCGCATCGGGAGGCTGGTCCATGAAGGGGCTGGATATCCGTCATGTCGGTTATCGTTACGGCGAGCGGCGGGCGCTGGACGACGTCAGTTTCGAGGTGTCGCCCGGACGTTTCTGTGCGCTGCTCGGGCCGAACGGAGCCGGCAAGTCCACGCTTTTCGCGTTGCTGACACGCCTGATCGTGGCGGACGAGGGAACGATCGGTATCGCCGGTTTCGACATCGCGCGCTTCCCGCGATCCGCTCTGGCCCGTATCGGCGTCGTCTTCCAGCAGCCGACGCTCGACCTCGATATGACGGTGCGGCGGAACCTGCGCTATTTCGCCGGCCTGCACGGGCTCTCGGGCAAGACGGCGACGGATGCCATCGAGCGGTCGCTTGAGCAGCTCGGCATGGCGGAGCGCGCCGACGAGCAGGTGCGGGCGCTGAATGGCGGCCACCGCCGGCGCATGGAGATCGCCCGCGCGCTTGTCCATCGTCCGGATATCCTGTTGCTGGACGAACCGACGGTCGGGCTCGATGCCGCCTCGCGGCAGGCGATTACCGATCATGTCCACCGGCTGGCCGATGACGGACTTGCCGTGCTCTGGGCGACGCATCTGGTGGACGAGATCGCCATGTCGGATCAGGTCGTGGTGCTGCATCGGGGCCGGGTCCTCAGCGACGGCGCCGCCGCCGATCTCGCAGGCGGGCAAGGGCTGGCGAAGGCGTTCCTCTCTATGACCGCCGAAGGCAGCGAGGGGAGCGCATGAGCCCGTGGATCACTTCGCTTCTGGCGATCATAACCCGCGAGAACCTGCGCTTCATCCGGCAGCGCGGCCGGTTCCTGTCGGCGCTGGTGCGGCCGCTTGTCTGGTTGCTCGTCTTCGCGGCCGGCTTTCGTGCGGCGCTCGGTGTTTCGATCATCCCGCCCTACCAGACCTACATCACCTATGAGGTCTATATCGTGCCGGGGCTGTGCGGAATGATCCAGCTGTTCAACGGCATGCAGTCGTCGCTGTCGCTCGTCTATGACCAGGAAATGGGCTCGATGCGGCTGCTGCTGACGTCGCCCCTGCCGCGCTGGTGGCTGTTGTTTTCCAAGCTGCTTGCCGGCGTGATCGTGTCCATCCTGCAAGTCATGGTTTTCCTCGGCATCGCAGCGCTGACCGGCATAGAGATGCCGCCTTCCGGTTATCTGGCCGTGCTGCCGGCCCTGCTTCTCAGCGGCCTGATGCTCGGCGCCTTCGGCCTGCTGATTTCCTCGACCATTCGCCAGCTTGAGAATTTCGCCGGCGTCATGAACTTCGTCATCTTCCCGATGTTCTTCCTGTCCTCGGCGCTCTATCCGCTGTGGAAGATGGCGGAGAGCTCACCGTTGCTGCGCGATATCTGCGCATACAACCCTTTCACCCATGCCGTCGAACTGATCCGTTTCGCCCTTTATGGAAAACTCGATGTCGAGGCGCTTGCCTGGGTCGTCGGCTGCTTCACGGTCTTCATGCTGGCGGCGCTCTGGGGCTACGATCCCACCCGCGCCATGCTGCGGTCGAGGGGGCGCTGAAAGCCGCGACAGCACGGAAAACCGACACTTTCCGCTATATTGTCGCCGGGCCTTTTTGCCCCGATCCTGTCCTCGAAATGATGACGCCGGAGGCGTCGAAACCCGAGGAGGACCCCATGATCAAGCTGCATCCGTCCATCGATAACGGCTGGCCACCAGCGAAGGCCGACTTTTCCGGCGGTACTTTGAAATGCAAATGCGCGACCAGCCCCGTGACGGTGGAGATCGGTGCGCAGACGGCGCACAACCATGCCTGCGGCTGCACCAAATGCTGGAAGCCGAAGGGCGCCATCTTCGCCCAGATCGCCGTGGTGTCGCGCGACAAGGTCAAGGTCGCCTCGGGCGAGGAGAAGCTCTATGTCGTCGATTCCGGCGCAACGATCCAGCGCCATGCCTGCAAGGACTGCGGCACCCACATGTATGGCCGCATCGAGAATACCAAGCATCCGTTCTACGGTCTCGATTTCGTCCACACGGAACTCAGCGACGAGACCGGCTGGTCTCCGCCGGAATTCGCGGCCTTCGTTTCCTCGGTGATCGAGAGCGGCGTCAGCCCCGACAGGATGCCGGAGATCCGGGCGCGTCTCAACGAGCTCGGCCTGCCGCCCTATGACTCCCTGTCGCCCGCGCTGATGGACGCGATCGCCACACATATTGCCAAGCAGTCGGGTGCGCTGGCTGCATAGGCCAGCGGCTTTCGGGCCGCTCGGCCGGAAGGTCTCGACAAGGTCCATGTCAGGCAAGGGGAGAGCGGGAGTCCTTCGGAAAACCGCTCTCACATTCCTGCATCCTCGTTCTCGCGAGAGGCCAGGCCTGCTTCCTCCCGCAAACCGCCCGTCCTTCCTCTTGCCCCGCGGAAGGCGGGCGGGGCCTGGGGGTGTTTGGCCGGGAGTCCAGCCTGTACGGAGTAATTTCCGGGTTCCGATGTTTCAGGAGCGAGCGGTCACGGCGGACCAGTCGTCGGCCGCGCTGCCGGCCTTCCACTTGATCGAACAACCGATGGAAGGCTGCTGTTCGACAGGGCCTTGGCCGGTCCGGGCGATCTGGATCATCGCGTCAAGGAGGTCCCGGCGAAGGCCGCTGGCCTCCTTTTCTTTTCGGGAAGCGTCCAGCCGGCCGCGATACTGGAGTTCCAGCTCTCCGTTGAAGCCGAAGAAATCTGGGGTGCAGACGGCGCCATAGGTCCGGGCCGCCGACTGGTCCTCATCATGGAGATAGGGGAAGGGAAAGTCGTGCTCCTCGGCGAAAAGCTTCATGTTCTTGAAGGAATCCTCCGGGTAGGCGCCGGCGTCGTTGGAATTGATCGCCACGAAACCGATCCCGTGATTTTCGAGATGGAGCGCATCCTGGACGATTCTGTCGATCACGGCCTTCACATAGGGGCAGTGATTGCAGATGAAGGCGACGACGAGCCCGTTCGGCCCGGCAAGATCGAAGATCGAGTGAGCCCGGCCTTCTGTTCCGATGAGGCGGGCATCCACAGCCTTCCAGCCGAAATCGCAAATAGGAGCCGTCGCTGCCATTGTCTTCTCCCTTGCTGGTTTCAGGCGGCTTTGCGGACGCTTTCCGATGCCTCGCGCAGTGCGGCGATATTGCCCGCATAGACTTGTTCTCCGCCCTTGAAGATCGCGGAGCCTGCGACCAGAATATCGGCTCCCGCGGACACGACCAGCGGCGCCGTCTGTGGCGTAACGCCACCGTCGATCTCGATCATGATCGGCCGCTTGCCGATCATCGACTTCACCCGCCGGACCTTTTCCACCACAGAGGGAATGAAGGCTTGGCCGCCGAAGCCGGGGTTCACGGTCATCATCAGCACGAGGTCGACGCGATCAAGTGAATATTCGATGACACTTTCCGGCGTCGAGGGATTGAGCGAGACGCCGGCCTTGCGGCCGAGGTCGCGGATCGCCTGCAGGGAACGGTCGAGATGGGTACAGGCCTCGGCGTGGACCGTGATGTAGTCCGAACCCGCTTCCGCGAAGGCCGCGAGATAGGGATCGGCGGGCTCGATCATCAGGTGGCAGTCGAAAACCTTGTCCGTGCGGTTGCGGATGGCCTTGATGACCGGAGGGCCGAAAGTGATGTTGGGCACGAAATGGCCGTCCATCACGTCGAGATGTATCCAGTCGGCGCCGGCGCGGCAGACGGCTTCCACCTCGTCGCCCAGCCGGGAGAAATCGGCGGAAAGCACCGATGGCGCGATGATGATGTCCTGGCTCATGGCGATACCTCCCGGCTCTGGATGGGCATGGTGAAAACGCGGCTTGCCGCGATGTCGCGGTCGATGATGGTCGAAAGCTGCTCGGCGTCAACCGGCCCCTTCGCCTCCTCGAACAGGCGGTTGGCCTGTCTCAGCCGTGCCCGGTCGAGCGCATTGCGGATGGAGCGGGCGTTGGCGAAATGCGGCTGGCCACGGCGGAGGGCGATATAGTCGGCCATCACGGTCACCGCCCCCCGGTCGAGACGATAACCCTGCCGTTCCAGCATGCTTTCGGCGATGGAGAGCAGTTCCCGGTCGTCGTAATCCGGGAAGTCGATGTGGTGGGCGATGCGCGAACGAAAACCCGGATTGCTCTCGAAGAAGCGGTCCATGCGGTCGGAATAGCCGGCAAGGATAACCACGAGGTCGTCGCGGTTGTTTTCCATGACCTGCAGCAGGATCTCGATCGCTTCCTGGCCGTAGTCGCGCTCGTTGTCGGGGCGATAGAGGTAGTAGGCCTCGTCGATGAAGAGCACGCCGCCCATGGCCCTCTTCAGGACTTCCTTGGTCTTGGGTGCGGTGTGGCCGATATACTGGCCCACCAGATCGTCGCGGGTCACCGAAACCAGATGGCCCTTGCGGATATAGCCCAGCCGGTGGAGCAGGTCGGCCATGCGCAGCGCCACCGTGGTCTTGCCGGTGCCGGGATTGCCGGTGAAGCTCATGTGCAGGGAAGGAGGCTCATGGGAAAGCCCCATCGCGCGGCGTGCCCGCTCGACCAGCAACAGCGCTGCCGTTTCGCGGATGCGCTGCTTCACCGGCTTCAGGCCGACGAGTTGCCGGTCCAGTTCGTCGAGAATGTCGCTCACGCCGGAGGTGCGATATTCCTCCCTGAGATCGACTGCCGCCGGCGGGCTTTCGTCATCCGGGATTTTCTCTGGCATGGCCATCGTCCTTCCTCCCTTTCATGCCGTTGTTTCGATCAGCGGACAGTCGCCCACGAATAGTGCTGCGAGCGGCTGCGAACGTCGGTCCGGGTCATCGTCAGTTCCGGCTCGTTTTCCGGGCGGTTGACGATGAAGGACATGGTCACCGTTTCGAGACCGCGAGTGGAATCGAAGGCGTTGAGCCGGATGTAGTGCTGCGGATAGGCCTTGCGGCAATCTTCGAGCTCCATCATCACGCCTTTGGCGTCCCGAAGGTCGAACATGGGATGGCCCCACATTTCCCAATAGGTGTTCCGCGGGTGTGGATCGTCGGTATATTCGATGCCGATGGCCCAGCCCTTGCGCAGGCAGTATTCCACCTGCGCGGTGATCTGTTCGTCCGTCAGGTCGGGCAGGAACGAGAAGCAGCCCTGGGTGATGCGCATTTCGGTTCTCCTTTTCTGTTGTTTCGTCTGGCTTCTCTCGCTGTCTCAGGCGACGCTTACGCTCGGAACGAAGTCCGACGTATCGGTCGGGGTGTAGTTGAAGCTGATGTTGCCCCAGGTCTCCAGCGCGGCCTCGAGCGGCTTGCACCATTTGGCGGCGGCGCGCAGGATGTCCGGACCTTCGTTGGCGATGTCGCGGCCCTCGTTGCGGGCAAGCACCATGGCTTCCAGCGCCACGCGGTTTGCCGTGGCGCCGGCCTGGATGCCCATCGGGTGGCCGATCGTGCCACCGCCGAACTGGAGAACCACGTCGTCGCCGAAGAGGTCGAGCAATTGGTGCATCTGGCCGGCATGGATGCCGCCCGAGGCGACCGGCATGACCTTCTTGAGGTCCGCCCAGTCCTGTTCGAAGAAAAGGCCGCGCGGCAGGTCCACCCCGTTCCTCATCTCGCGGCAGACATTGTAGTAGCCCTGCACGGTCAACGGATCGCCTTCCAGCTTGCCGACGGCGGTGCCGGCATGAAGATGGTCGACGCCCGCAAGCCGCAGCCATTTGGCGATGACGCGGAAGGATATCCCGTGGTTCTTCTGGCGGGTATAGGTGCCGTGTCCGGCCCGATGCATGTGCAGGATCATGTCGTTCTGGCGGCACCATTCCGCCATCGACTGGATCGCGGTCCAGCCGATGATGAGATCGACCATGACGATGACGGAACCGAGTTCCTTGGCGAATTCGGCGCGGCGGTACATTTCCTCCATCGTGCCGGCGGTGACGTTGAGGTAATGGCCCTTGACCTCGCCGGTGACGGCGGAGGCGTGGTTCACGGCCTCCATGCAGTAGAGGAAACGGTCGCGCCAGTGCATGAAGGGCTGCGAGTTGATGTTCTCGTCGTCCTTCATGAAGTCGAGGCCGCCCTTCAGGCCTTCATAGACGACGCGGCCGTAGTTCTTGCCGGAAAGGCCGAGCTTCGGCTTGGTCGTCGCGCCGAGCAGCGGCTTGCCGAACTTGTCCAGCCGTTCGCGTTCCACCACGATGCCGGTCGGCGGGCCCTTGTAGGTTTTGATGTAGGCGACGGGGAGCCGCATGTCTTCAAGACGCGCGGCCTTCAGCGGCTTGAACGAGAAGACGTTGCCGATGATCGAGGCCGTCAGGTTGGCGATCGAGCCTTCCTCGAAGAGAATGAGATCGTAGGCGACGTAGCAGAAGTATTGCCCCGGCGTGCCGGGCACGGGATCGACCCTGTAGGCCTTGGCGCGGTACTGGTCGCAGGCGGTCAGCCTGTCGGTCCAGACCACGGTCCAGGTGGCGGTCGAGCTTTCGCCGGCAACCGCTGCCGCTGCCTCGATCGGATCGACGCCGTCCTGCGGCGTGATGCGGAAGAGCGCGATGAGGTCGGTGTCCTTCGGCTCGTAGTCGCCGTTCCAGTAACCCATCTGCGCGTATTTCAGGACGCCCGCCCGATAGCGTTCCTTGCCCTTGATTTCGGTCTTTGCGTCGGCGTTCATGGCTCTGTCCTTTCCTTTTTCAGTGAGGGATCAGGCGGCTTCAGATCGCGCCGTCTGGGGTTTCAGGCTCCCGCTCGCATAGCGTTTCGCCATGTCGCTCATCGGGATGACCTTGATGCGAGAGGCATTGCCCGCCGTGCCGAACGCCTCGAAACGCGCCCTGCAGACGGCGGCCATGGCATCCATCGCGGGTTTCAGGAACTTGCGCGGGTCGAACTCGTTCCGGCGGGTATCGGCGACGCGGCGGAATTCGGCCGCCGCGGCAAGGCGCAGGTCGGTGTCGATATTGACCTTGCGGACGCCGAAGCGGATGCCGCGGACGATCTCCTCCACCGGTACGCCATAAGTCTCGCGCATCGCGCCGCCATGGGCGTTGAAGACCTCCTGCCACTCCTCGGGCACGGACGAAGAGCCGTGCATGACGATGTGGGTATCGGGCAGGCGGCGGTGGATCTTCTCGATGACATCCATGGCGAGCACGTCGCCGGTCGGCTTGCGGGTGAACTTGTAGGCGCCGTGCGAGGTGCCGATCGCGACCGCGAGCGCATCGACGCCGGTCTCGGCGACGAAGCGGGCCGCTTCGTCCGGGTCGGTCAGCAATTGCGAGCGGTCGAGCGCCCCTTCGAAGCCATGGCCGTCTTCCGCCTCGCCATGGCCCGTTTCCAGCGAGCCGAGGCAGCCGAGTTCGCCCTCGACCGAAACGCCGACCATGTGGGCGAGGCGGGCGACCTCGGCGGTGATCCCGGCATTGTAGGCGTAGTCCGCCGGCGTCTTGGCGTCCTCCTTCAGCGAGCCGTCCATCATCACGGAGGTGAAGCCGTGCTGGATCGCCGAGAGGCAGGTGGAGACGGTATTGCCGTGGTCCTGGTGAATGCAGATCGGGATATCGGGATACATCAGCTCCAGGGCCTCCATCATCTTGGCGAGCATGATGTCGTTGGCGTAGGAGCGGGCGCCGCGCGAGGCCTGCAGGATGACCGGCGCATCGCAGGCCCGGGCCGCCTCCAGGATGGCGAGCCCCTGTTCCATGTTGTTGATGTTGAAGGCGGGCACGCCGTAACCGCGCTCGGCGGCATGGTCCAGCAATTGACGAAGCGTGATGCGGGCCATGTCAGGCCTCCTTTCCGGGTTGGTCGGTGAATATCGTCCTGCTGCGGATCATTGCGGCCGCTCCTTCCGGCTGCGGTCGACGAGGTGCAGCGCTTCTGCGGCGATGTGTTCCGAGGTGATGCCGAAATGCCGGTAGAGCTCGCCGGCCGGGGCGGACGCCCCGAAGCCCTGCATGCCGACGAAGGCGCCATGCGGTCCGATCCAGCGATCCCAGCCGAGCCGTCCGGCTGCCTCGACGGCAATGCGTGGCGCATCGCCCAGCGTTTTGCTCTGGTAAGCTTCGTCCTGCGCCTCGAATTTTTCCCATGAGGGCATGGAAACGACCGCGGCCTCGATGCCATTTTCTGCGCGCAGCTTCCCGGCTGCCATAACGGCGATCTCGACTTCCGAGCCGGTGGCGAGCAGGGTGATGTCGCGCGGCCCCTTCGCTTCCCGCAGCACATAGGCACCGTATGCGGAAAGATTTTCCTGTGTGTCCGTTGCGCGCAGCATGGGCAAGGCCTGGCGAGAAAGCGCAAGCGCGCTCGGCGTCGACTTCTCCGCCAGTGCCAGTTCCCAGCATTCGGCGGTTTCGATGATGTCTGCCGGACGGAAGACGTTGAGATTGGGGGTGGCCCGCAGCATCGCCAGATGCTCGACGGGCTGGTGTGTCGGGCCGTCCTCGCCGAGCCCGATGGAATCGTGGGTCAGCACATAGACGACGGGCAGGCCCATCAGCGCGGAGAGGCGGATCGCGCCCCGGGCATAATCCGCAAATACCAGGAAGGTGCCGCCATAGGGCACGAAGCCGCCATGTAGGGCGATGCCGTTCATGGCCGCCGCCATTGCATGCTCGCGGATGCCGTAATGCAGGTAGCGGCCGCGGAAGCTGCCGGCCGAGATGGGCTGGGTCCGCGAGGTCATGGTGAGGTTGGAACCGGTCAGGTCCGCCGAACCGCCGACGGTCAGGTCGGTCGCGCCGTTGATGACTTCGAGCGCCATCTGGGAGGCCTGGCGTGTCGCGACCTTGGTGGCCTTCTCCCGGTGCTCATTGCGGAATTTCGCCAGCTGGCGCGCGGCTTCCGGCCCGATCTCCCGGCGGATGGTGCGCTCGTGGTGTGCCTTCGAGCGAGATGCGTCCCTGCGGATCTCCCAGGTTTCGCGTGCTGCCCGGCCACGGACGGCGACGCCTTCCCATGCGGACTTGATCTGCGGCGGCACGAAGAAAGGCGGATGGCTCCAGCCGAGCTTCTCGCGGGTTGCTGCGATCTCCTTGTCGCCGAGCGCGGCGCCGTGGGTCTTGTGAGACCCTTCCATGCTGGCGGCACCCTTGCCGATCAATGTGCGGCAGGCGATCAGCGAAGGCTTGCGGCTCTTGCGGGCACGGTCGATGGCCTTGGCCACGGCTTCCGGATCGTGACCGTCGACGGCCTGGGCGTTCCAGCCGGCAGCACGAAAGCGCGCCAGCTGGTCCATCGACGTGGACAGGGAGGTGGCCCCGTCGATGGAAATGCGATTGTCGTCCCAGAGCACGATGAGCTTGCGCAGCTTCAGGTGGCCGGCAAGGTCGATCGCCTCGTGGCTGATGCCTTCCTGAAGGCAGCCGTCTCCAGCGACGACATAGGTGAAATGATTGCAGAGCGACGAACCGAAGCGCGCCGCCATCATCTGTTCGGCGATCGCCATGCCAACGGCGATGGATATGCCCTGCCCGAGCGGGCCGGTGGTCGTCTCAATGCCAAGTGCATGGCCGTATTCCGGGTGTCCGGCGGTCTTCGCGCCGAACTGGCGGAAGGAGGAGAGCTCGGACATCGGCATGTCGGCAAAGCCGATCAGGTGATGGATCGCATAAAGCAGCATCGAGCCGTGGCCCGCCGAGAGCACGAAGCGGTCTCGGTCCGGCCAGTCCGGCATCGACGGATCGATCCGGATAAAGCGGTTGAACAGAACCGTCACCGCGTCCGCCATGCCCATCGGCATGCCGGGGTGGCCGGAATTGGCTTTCTGCACGGCATCCATCGCTAGGAACCGGATGGCGTTGGCCATGTCCTTTTCTGAAACTATGGCGGGGCTGGCTGCTTTCTGGGGGATGTTCATGGGCGTCCTCCTCACGACATGCGGTGCTTGCGTTCGAGCAGTTTGTGGATGAGTGGCGTGAAAATGAGCTGCATGGCGAGATCGAGCTTGTCGCCGGGAACGACGATCGAGTTGGCGCGCGACATGAAACTGTTCTGCAGCATCGACAGCAGGTACGGGAAATCGATCCCGCGCGGGTTGGCGAAGCGGATCACCAGCATGGATTCGGCGGGCGTCGGTATCCATCGCGCAATGAACGGGTTGGACGTATCGACGATCGGCACCCGCTGGAAGTTGATGTCCGTCAGCGAGAATTGCGGGCAGATGTAGTGCACGTAGTCAGGCATCCGCCGGAGGATGGTGTCGGTGACGGCCTCGGTGGAATAACCGCGGGTCGCCTTGTCACGGTGGATCTTTTGAATCCATTCGAGATTGATCACCGGCACGACACCGATCTTCAGGTCGCAATGCTGGGCCAGATTGGCATTCTCGGTGACAGCGCAGCCGTGAAGGCCTTCGTAGAACAGCAGGTCGCTGTCGCGAAACTCTTCCCATTCCGTGAAGGTGCCGGGCGACGTGCCGTATCTCGCGGCCTCGGCCTCGTCATGGATATAGTGGCGAGTGCGCCCGACACCGCGACGGCCATATTCGGAGAATACGCTTTCGAGGATTTCGAGTTCGTTGGCCTCGGCGGCGAAGTGCGTGAAGTCCACGCCTCTGGCCTTTTCCTCGGCGATCTTCTTCTTCATCGCCTCCCGGTCGTAGCGGTGGAATGCGTCACCCTCGATGAAGGAGGCGGAGATGTTTTCGCGCTTGAAGATCTTCTCGAAAGTGTCCTTGACGGTGGTGGTGCCGGCGCCGGACGAGCCCGTGATGGAAATGATCGGATATTTGGCGGACATTTTTTTCTCCTCAGGCCCGGAACAGTCCGCGCTTGCCGAACAGGGGCGCGCGTTCGCCGATCATTGCGGGGTCGACATGGTAGCGGGCGACACGCGCCACCTCGCGGCGGGAACCGAATACCAGCGGCACGCGCTGATGCAGGCTTTCGGGTTCGAGGTCGAGAATGCGGGTGACGGTGTCGGTCGCAGCACCTGACGCATTCTCGATGAGAAAGGCGATGGGGTTGGCTTCGTAGACGAGCCGCAGGCGGCCGTGGGAATAGCCTTTCCGTCCGTCCGACGGATAGAGGAAGATGCCGCCGCGCACGAGGATGCGGTAGGCTTCCGTCACCAGCGAGGCGATCCATCGCATGTTGAAATCCCGCTCGCGGGGGCCTTCAGCGCCGGCGAGGCAATCATCGACATAAAGCCTGATCGCCTCTTCCCAGTGACGGTAGTTCGAGGCGTTGATGGCGAATTCGTGCGCGCGGTCCGGTATGGCGACGGACTTGTACCCCTGCACGAAGCAGCCGAGCCGGTTCGAGAAGATGAAGATCTCCGTGCCCTTGCCGAGTGACAGCACCAGTGCGGTCTGCGGTCCGTAGATGAAGAAACCGGCGGCGATCTGCCGGTTTCCGGGTTGCAGGAAGGTTGCCGTCGCGTCGGCCTCTGCCCCTTTCAGGGCTGGCAGGATCGAGAAGATGGTGCCGATCGACACGTTGGTGTCGATATTCGAGGAGCCGTCGAGCGGATCGATGGCGACGGCGAGGCGGGCGGCGGGATCGAGCAGGATCGGGTTCTTGAGCTCCTCCGAGGCATAATAAGCGACCGGTGCTCCCTGCAGGCAGGACAGGAACAGGTCGTCGCAGATGACGTCCAGCTCCTTCTGCATGTCGCCGTCGGCGTTGGCGCTGTCGAGCAATCCGTGGAAGGTGGCGTTGAGTGCGCCCTGTACCACCAGCTTGCGGATATCAAGTGCGGCTGTGGCCAGCCGCTGGATGATTGCGGCCACTTCGCGGCCCGCTTCGCCGCGCTCGGCCATGCATGAAACGAGGTAGGCCTCCAGTGTTGCGCCCGACATGATGTCTCCTCCCATCGACGATCGAGGAGAAGGATGACGCTTTCGCCGAGTTTGTAAAATTTATTATATTGACTTCCTGAATTAGAAATATTTACTTTCTGATATGCGCAACGTCACCATCCGCCAACTCCGCACGGTCGAGGCCGTCTGCCGGCTCGGCAAGATCAATCTTGCCGCGGCCGAGCTGGGGCTGACGGGGCCCGCGCTGACGCTGCAGATCCAGCAACTCGAGCGGGATACGGGCGTGGCGCTGTTCGACCGCGGCCGCGAGGGCATGGTGCCGACCGGCTTCGGCCTCGCCTTCCTCGAAGCGGCCCGCTCGGTGGAGGACAGCCTTTCGGCGCTCGACGAGTCCATCAGCGCGATGAAGGGCCTGCGCAGCGGCAGGCTAAGGCTGGGCGTGGTGTCTACCGGCAAGTATTTCGCGCCGCAGTTGATCGCCGCCTTTCGCAAGCATGCGCCGTCGATCGAGATCAACCTCTTCATCGGCAACCGCGCCGAGATCATCCAGAAGCTCCGTGATCATGAGTTCGACATCGCCCTGATGGGGCGTCCTCCACAGGATTTCGAGGTCCGCTCACAGGTCTTCGGCGACCATCCGCTGGTCTTCATCGCACCGGCGGATCATCCGCTGGCCGGCGTGCTCGACATCCCCCGCGAGCGGATCGCGGACGAGCAATTCCTCGTGCGCGAGAGGGGGTCCGGCACGCGGATTTCGCTCGAGATCTTTCTCAGTGCGGTCCCCCGGCGCCTGGAGGAACTCGGGACGGAAATGGGGTCGAACGAGACCATCAAACAGGCTGTCATTGCCGGCCTCGGCATCGCTTTCATCTCGGCTCATACCATCGAGCAGGAGATCAAGCTCGGCCGCCTCGTCATCCTCGACGTGGTCGACACCCCGATCCGCCGGCAATGGTTCAGCGTTTCGCGCCGCGACCGGTCCTTCAATCCCGCTATGCAGGCTTTTGAGCGGTTTCTCCTGACGGAAGGCGCCCGGCACCTGCCACTGGTGGCGAAGCCCTATCCTGCCAGCACATTCGGCTAGATCACCCGAGGCCAACTCCGGCGTGCCATCAAGGCCAACCGGCAGACGGCGCGAAGCACGGCGTCATTCCTTCCTTCCGCACATGGTCTTGAGACGCAAGACCGGATTCCTTTTCCCGAAGGCCCGTACCAGGCGTTACATGAGCGGCTGCGGCCGCGTCAGCAGTTCCGGCCGCAGCACGGCATCGAGCCGTTCTTTCGACATGAGCCCCTTTTGCAGCACCAGCTCATAAACGCCGCGGCCGGTGCGATGCGCCTCAAGCGCCACTTCGGTCGCATTGCGATATCCGATATAGGAGTTCAGCGCCGTCACCAGGCCGATCGACTGCTCGACCATATCTCGCAGCCGGTCCTGGTTGAGCCCGTTACTTCAGGAACCGCGACATCGTATTTTGCACGAGACCCTGTCGCGCTACGTTCACGAGGGAAAGTCTGTCGCCCGCACAGCCAAGGGCCTGGATATCCACTCCAACACGCTTTATCAGCGGCTGCAGCGGGTCGAGACCCTGACCGGCCGCAAGATCGCGGATGCGACCGATTTTACGTTGCTCAGCCTCGCCTGCCAGCTTCACGCAGAATATTCCGGGGGAGTCTCGTCCTGGGATTCGGGTCGGTGACGGGTCTGCTCGCGGTGCATGGACGTATTCGGCCTGCCTGAGCGCGACGAGCGGTCTCGCATTTCGTTCCGGCCCTCTTGCGGCTGGCAATCGCGGTCACGAAGCGATCTCCATCTCCCGCCCAATGGGGCCGTTTTCGTCTGTGTCACGTAGCCGGCTGGCATGCCTGGCAGGGGGCATGCCGAAGAGGCGGGCATAGTCGCGGCTGAACTGCGAAGGGCTTCCGTATCCCACGTTGAAGCCCGCGCTGGCCGCATCCATGGCGCCGCTGACCATCAGCCGCTGCGCTTCCTGCATGCGCAGATGTGTGCGGAACTCAAGCGGGCTCATCGACGTGATCGCCTTGAAATGAGCGTGGAAGGTGGAGCGGCTCATGCCTGCGATCTCTGCTGCCTGTTCGATCGGGCAGATGTCCCGGAAATGCGTCCTGATCCAGACGATCGCGCGGGCGATCTGGTTCAGTCGGCTGTCGGCCCGCGCCATTTGCCTTATGGTGGCCCCGCTCGCCCCGGTGATGAGCCGATAGAGGATTTCGCGGATCATCAGCGGAGCGAGTGCTTCGATGTCTTCAGGCGTGTCCAGCAGGCGCACCAGGCGCATCGCGGCATCGAGCAGCGCCGGCGTGGTCCGATTCAGCGCAAGCCCGACGGGAAAGCTCCTCGCGTCGGAATGCGCTGGCGGATGGTGGATCGCGAGTTCTCCGAGCGTCGTCATGTCGAGATCGATCTGCAAGCAGAGATATGGCCGGTCCACAGTCGCTTCGATGACCGATCCCATCACAGGCAGGTCCACCGACGCAATCAGGTAGTTCGATGGGTCATAGATAAAGGCCGTTGTGCCGAGTGCAGCCCGCTTGCGCCCCTGCGCGACAAGGCACAGCGTCGGCTCGTAGATGACGGGCATCGGCATCGTCGGGGTCGATGAACGGATCAGTTTCACCCTGGGGAGCAGACACCGGTGCGTGCCGTCTTGTGTGGCATGACGGCTTAGAATTTCGGTCAGGGTGAGAAGCTGGTTCATGCTCCCTTATCTCATACAGATGGGGGCGACGGAAAGACGGAAGCGCCCGCCTTCGGACGATCGTGCAAGGATTCCGGACAAATCGTCTACCGCCGATGCGGCGGGTTCGGCCAAACAGGAGCGCAGGAAACACAGCGACGCCCTCGCTTCAGCCGGAGACAGACCATCCATGTTGAACACTACCGCTCTCGACCAATATCGCCTGCTCGGACGCTCCGGCCTGCGCGTATCTCCGCTTTCGCTCGGCACCATGACTTTCGGCTCCGATTGGGGATGGGGAGCCGACGAGACCGAGGCCAAGCGGATATTCGAAGCCTATGTGGACCGTGGCGGCAATTTTATCGATACCGCGGTCAACTATACCAATGGCACGTCCGAACGTATCCTCGGTGGCCTCATCAAGGACAGGCGCGAGCGCATCGTGCTCGCCACCAAGTTCACCATGGCGCGCGACCATGGCAATCCCAATTCCGGGGGCAACCATCGTTTCAATCTCGTGCGCTCGGTCGAGGCCAGCCTGCGCCAGCTTGATACTGACCGCATCGACCTCCTCTACGTGCATGCGTGGGACTTCACGACTACGCCCGAGGAGGTGATGCGTGCCCTCGACGATCTCGTCCGGGCCGGGAAGATACTCTATGTCGGCATCTGCAATACGCCCGCCTGGCGGATCGCTGAGATGCAGACCTTGGCAGACCTGCGCGGCTGGTCGCCGTTCGTCGCGCTGCAGATCGAATACAGCCTTGTCGAGCGGACCGTCGAATATGAACTCATGCCCATGGCGCAGGTAATGGGTCTTGGGGTTCTCCCGTGGTCGCCCTTGGGCGGGGGAATCCTCACAGGCAAATACGGCCGCTCGGACCTGACGGACGAGAATGAGGCGAATGTCTCCTCTGAACGCAAGGGGGTCATCGCATCGACCGGTCACCTGACCGAACGTGCGCTGGATATCGCCGACGTGGTCGGCGAGGTCGCTGGCGAAATCGGTGCCACGCGGTCCCAGGTCGCGCTTGCCTGGACATTGCGCAATCCCGCCGTGGTCTCTCCGGTCATGGGTGCGCGCACGCTTGCCCAGGCCGAGGACAATTTCGGCGCATTGAAGATCGTCTTTACAGACGGACAGCTCGAACGCCTCGACAAGGCCAGCGCCCTGGCGCCCATCTTCCCCGCGCGCTTCATATCGCGGCCAATGGCCCAGCAACTCATGTTCGGCGGCACGACAGTCGGAGGCCGCAGATAACCCTGAACGAGCGCCGGTGAATTTTGGGTACGCCGCCTTTGTCCCGGCATCCAACCTTGAGGAGCCTTCGAGATGAAAACCATCATATCGACATCGCTTGGCCTGCTGGTCCTCATCAGTGCAATCGGCACAATCCTGCCGGTGGACGGCAGAGCCTCTGACGACATCGCGTACAAGTCTCGGGATGCCCTGATTCCGGCCAATCAAACGGAGAAGAAGATGCAGCAGCACCCTTATGTCGGCATGTGGGTCACCGCCGACGGGCGCATTCGTCAGGAGCTTCTGCCCAACGGGCGCTACGACGAAGCCCGCGGCAGCCGCCAAAGCGCCTATCAAGGCCGGTATGAGGTTACTGGCAATCGCATAAATTATTGGGATGACACCGGCTTTACGGCCGATGGTCTTTTCGTGGACATCGACACGCTCCACCACGGCGGCATGACGTTCTTCCGGCAACGATGAGCAGCCTTGTCGCGGCCCCGCAGTCGATAATCAGGCGCAGAATGCAGCCCCCGGAACTATGCGCCTGTTCGAGGTTGAGAGGCCCACCGGTTCCACGAAGCCTTGGGATCGTCGGCGACTATCCCTGCAAACGAGGCATTCGGGCCGCTCTCCCGGCTACTCTCTCAATGGTTCGGAAACGCCGGGGGCGATCCGTGATGCCGTTTAATTGGGCAGGGTACGAAATGGCCGATGATGGTTTTCGGCGCTTTTTTGAAACTTTTTTTCCATTTGGCTGTTGGGATGTTTTCCGATAGCTGCGCATTCTCAAAGATATGGATGGTCTTATGACATAGGCCATTGTCTCGTTTAAGTGCCGATTTCGCCTAAAATTTACCGTTGCCTAAATTGTTGGCGATTTGCCTCTCCATTAGCGGTTCAGGCGTCTTTGCAAAATAAATTTCATCGATAATCTATTGTCATCGAAATTATCGACGAGACACGCCATGACTGCCCCAAATGCCGCGCGCATTGCGCCAACTCCGCGTCCCGATGCCCGGTTCGAACATCTTCTTGATGGTTTCGAACCGACGTTCGAATTCGAGCCCGTCGGTCCCTTGCCGGAGAGCGAGTTCGTTGACCGGCTGCGGCGCATCCGGCGGGAGGCCGTCGTGGCCGGCCATGATGTCATCCTGATTCATGCGGACTCCATCGGGTCCTACAAGGTCTCGAATTCCTATCTGCGCTACGTCTGCGACTGGGCGCGCGAGGGCGTTCTGGTCGTGCCCACGGACGACGACAGGCCGCTGACCATGTTCTCGATCTTCAGCAGTTCCGTCCTGCTGCCGCCGGCAGGCGAGCCGGTCCTGGTCGAGGATATCTGGCAGGTCGGCACCTGGGGCCGCGAAACCTACAATCGGCCCGGCAGGACCGTCGACAAGGTGGTCGAGGCCGTCGCCTCCTTCCTGGAGCGCGAGGGTTTCTCCGTCGCGCAGATCGGGCTGATTGGCGATGCGACCTCGACGCCATACTGGAACGGGCTGAAGGCGAGACTGCCGAAAAATTCGTTCGTGCACGGCGAAGCGATCATCGACCGCATGCAGAAGATACGTTCCCCACGAGAGCGGGCGATCGTCCGCGCCGCCGCCCAGCTTGCCGATATCGGCATTCAGGCGGCCTATCATGCCGTCAGGCCGGGAGTGACGGATTATGAGATCTATGCCGCCTTCACCTATGCCCAGATGGCGCGCGGCGGCGAAACCGGAGATGGCTACCAGATCGGCATCAACCGCTATGGCACCCATTGCGGAAAGCCCTATGGTCACGTCGTGCGCAACGGCGATCTGATCAATCTCTATATCTCAGCAGTCATCTATCAAGGCTACACGGCCCAGATCGCCCGCATGATCGCGGTGGGAGACATCACCGAAAAGCAGGAAGAGGTCCTGCAGATGTGCGTCGAGGGCGTGGAGAAAGCCGCCTCCCTCGTCAGGCCCGGCGCGCTGATCTCCGATGTCGCCAACGCCTCTTTCGAGCCCTATATCGCCCGGGGCTACCTGACTTCCGCCGACAGCCGTACCATGCCCTACAATTGGGTTTCCGGAGACGATGGAAAGCCGCGGCTGATCCCGCGCAGGCATGTGGTGGACGAGGATTGGGAGAGCCAGGGACGAAAGCTCATGCACGTCTATCCGGCGACGCTGGGGCCACACAATCCGAATGTCGGCCATTCGGTCTCGATGCAGAAATTCGCCAATTACAACATCCAGTCGAACAACCACGACAAGCTGGAGGAAGGCATGACCTTCGTCCTGCATTCGCAATGGCTGGAGCCGGAAGTCGCCGGCTGCAATGTCGGTGACTGCTACCTCGTCACCGCCGATGGTGCGGAAAACCTGAGCTGCCATACGCCGCTCGCGCCGCACCGCGTCAAGGCCGGCTCATGAGCCGATCACAAGAAGAATAAACAAAAACAAACCTCAGAAGGAGAACTGAAATGCGTGAGAATATCCGCCGCCGCAAGCTTCTCGCCACTGCTGCTGCTCTGAGCTTCGCCCTGACGGTCTGCACCGCGCAAACGGGCCACGCCCAGTCAGGGGAAAAGGTCACCCTGAAGGTCGCCAATTCGCAGTGGCTTGACGCGTTGCGCGGCAAGAACCTCTGGGCGGCCGTCCAGAAATACCAGGAAGTGGCCCCGAATGTTACCCTGGAGCAGGAAGCGATCCCGTCCGCCGAGTTCGCAGACAAGCTGACGACGGAAATGGGCGCCGGCCAGGGCCCGGACATCGCCATCATGCAGGAAGGCCTGTTCTATGCCATGGCCGATGCCGGTTTCCTCGTCGATATCGGCAAGGCCGCCGAGGGCGTCACGCTCAACAAGACGAACGACAACGGCATGATCGACGGCACCCGTTACGGCATCGCGTGGCAGCGTGCGGCTTATGCGTTGATCTACAACAAGCCGGTCATCGACGCTGCGGGCGCGAAAGTTCCGGGCACGGTGCAGGAGCTGATCGAGTCTTCCAAGGCGGCCTCCGCCAGGACGCCGGGTGTCATCGGTTTCACCGCCCGGCACCAGATCAACGACTTCAGCGGATGGTTCATGGATTTCCAGAACTGGGCTTACGGTTATGGGGTCGACTGGGTCGACAAGGATGGCAAGCTGACCGTCGATACGCCGGAAGCGGTGGCCGCGGTGCAGGCCTTCAAGGAAACCTATGCATCGGGCATCATCCCGATCGGCGACAGCATGCCGACGCAACGCACCCGCTTCAAGGAAAAGCATGTCGCTTTCTCGATCGATAATTCGGGCGGCACACTGAACATCGCTTCCGGCGGTGCGCTGCCGAGCTCCGAGATCGGCGCGGCTCCCATGCCCTTCAGATATCCGGGCGCGCATCAGCAGCTTTTCCTGGGTGTCAGCTCGCACAGCGATCACCCGGAAGAGGCGATCAAGTTCCTCGCCTGGCTGGTCAGTAAGCCGGGTCAGCAGGCGCTTCGCGAGGCATCCGGCCCGGATGCCCTGGCAACCGATGTTCCGGTTACAGCCTCGTTCGCGGCCGCAAACCCATGGGCTCCGGCATTCGCGAAACTGGCGGAGACGTCGCGCAGCACGCTCATCCCGGGCCATGAGGTGGAGACGGCCCAGATCATGCGTTTCGTCATGCAGGCGGTTGAAAAGGTGATCCTCTCCAACGCCGATCCCAGGTCCGCTCTCGCCGAGGCTCAAGCGGCCATCGACAAGCAGTTCTGACCTTGTCGCAGAAGGAGCGAGCATGACGGGCTCGAAGATAAGCAAAGGCATGATGCACCTCGTGCCCTACGCCTTCATCCTCCCGCCGATGATCTACCTGATGGTGTTCATGTTCTGGCCCTTGGCGCGGCAGATGTACATGAGCCTCACCAATACGAGGATCATCAATCCCAACCGGGGCCGGTTCATCGGCCTCGGCAATTTCGAGCGGCTTTTCGACGACCCGGCCTTCTATCTCTCCCTTCGGACCACGCTTGTCTATGCGGTTCTGGCAGTCATCTTCGGGGTCGCGCTCGGGGTGATCTCGGCGCTGGCGATCGACCGGCCGTTCAAGGGCAGGGCGATCGTGCGCGCCATTCTTCTCTTCGGCTGGGCGGTGCCTAACGTCGCCGCCTCGCTGATCTGGCTGTGGATGTACAACGACCGTTCCGGCGTCTTCAACCGGATCACGGATTTCGCCGGCCTGGGGCGCTTTCCCTGGCTGACCAGTACCGACATGGCGCTCGGATCGATCCTGGCGGTCACGGTCTGGCAGGTGGCGCCATTCGTCATGCTCGTCGTGCTGGCGGCGCTGCAATCGGTGCCGCTGGAGGTGAGGGAGGCAGCGCGCATCGACGGCGCCGATGGGCTCAGCACCTTCCGGGCCGTGACGCTGCCGCATATCCGGCCTGCCGTGCAGCTTGCCTCCTTGCTCGTATGCGTCTGGTCCATTCGGCGGTTCGATATCATCTACCTGCTCACGGGAGGCGGCCCGGTGGGAAGCACCAGCACGCTCGTCGTCAAGATCCGCCAGACGGCGTTCGAAAGCCACGAGCTCGGGATGGCCAGCGCATATGGGGCCGTCGGTCTCGTCCTGGCGCTGGCAATCGCCGCTCTCCATTACGTTGCCGAACAACGCCGCATGAAGTGGATGTCCCGCTGATGTCGTTCAAGAAGCTCACGCTCAAGCTCCTGCGCTATCTGCTGATCGGTGTGCTGGTCGTCCTTGCCGGTTTTCCCGTCTACTGGATGGCGACCACCGCCCTGTCCCCGAACTCGGAACTCTACGGCACCGGACAGATGATCTGGCCGCAGCCGCAGAATTTTCCCGACCTCTGGCGCGAGCTTGGTCAGGTGCCGATCGGGCTCTGGCTGTTCAACACCCTGCTGATCGCGGCGGGCGGCACCGTGCTCAGCCTGACGCTCGGCTCGCTGGCAGGCTATGCGCTGAGCCGTTTCCGCTTCCACGGCAAAGGCCTCGTCGGTTTCCTGCTGTTCATGACACAGGTCGTGCCGGAGGCGCTGATCCTCGTGCCGCTCTATGCCATGTTCATCACCTTCGGGCTGCTGAACAGCCTGACCGGTCTGGTGCTCGCCAATGTCGGCTTCTCGCTGCCGGTCGCCTGTTTCGTGCTCAAGGGCGCGATGGACGCGGTTCCCTACGAGATCGAGGAATCCGCGATCATCGACAATTGCCCGCGTTTCAGCGTACTGACCATGATCATCCTGCCGCTGATCATGCCCAGCATCGCGGCGGCGGCGGTGGTCTCGTTCTTCGCCGGCTGGAACGAATTCCTGTTCGCCTCCACCTTCCTGATGGATCGCGGCAACTGGCCCGCCAGCGTCGGCCTTGCTTCTTTCGTCGGACAATATGAAACGCCGATGTCGGCCGTCATGGGCGCTGCACTGGTCTTCAGCCTGCCGGCCATCGTCTTCTTCCTTCTTATCCAGCGAAAAATCGTCGCCGGCCTGACCGCCGGTGCCGTCAAGGGATAACTCCATGCCCGCTCTGACGTTCAACAACATCTCGAAAAGCTTCGGGGACCATACCGTCATCGAGGCGTTCAACGCCGATATCCACGATGGCGAGTTCCTCGTTCTCCTCGGCCCTTCGGGCTGCGGCAAATCCACGCTGCTGCGCATGATCGCGGGCCTCAGCGGCATCACGTCCGGGGACCTGCTCTTCGATGGCGACATCGCCAACGATTGGGAGCCGAAGAAACGCGGCGTCGCCTTCGTCTTCCAGACCTATGCGCTCTATCCGCACATGACGGTCCGCGAGAATATCGCTTTCCCGCTGATCATGGATGCCTTTCGCAAATGGTATCATCTGCCGATCGTCAATATCATCGCCCGTCACAGGCTGATGAGACGTCCGGATATCGCCGAACGCACGCAGAAGATCGCCCGGCAGCTCGAATTGGAGCCGCTGCTCGACCGGCGTCCGGCGAGCCTTTCCGGCGGTCAGCGGCAGCGCGTGGCGCTCGCCCGTGCACTTGTCCGCAACCCGTCGCTCTATCTGCTCGACGAGCCGCTTTCGAACCTCGACGCCAAGCTGCGCACCCAGATGCGGTCGGAGATCTCGGCGCTGCATCACAAGGTCGGCAAGACGTTCGTTTACGTGACGCACGATCAGGTGGAGGCCATGACCATGGCGAGCCGCATCATCGTCATGAACAAGGGCATCGTGCAGCAGGTGGATACGCCCGACGAAATCTATGACAGGCCTGCCAACACGTTTGTCGCCCGCTTCGTCGGTTCGCCGCCGATGAATCTCATTCCCGCTTCGACGGGAGGGGATGGTCTGAGGCTGTCGGGAAGGCTCGCCGTCGACCACGGCGCCGCCCTGCCTTCGGAGCGGGAACTGACGTTCGGCATCAGGCCTGAAAAACTCTCGCTCCATGCGGCCGGCGAAGGCAGGCTGCCCGCCCGCGTCGCGGTTGTCGAACGGCTCGGCGCGGAGACGGTCATCGGCTGCCGCCTGTCGGCCGGAGAGGACGATGATGACGGCCGCCTGCTGGAAACCGACCTGGTCTTCGTTCGGGTGTCGGGAAATCCGAAAATGCAGATCGGCGAAACCTGTTCGCTGGATTACCGCGCCGAGGATGTCCTGTGGTTCGACATTGATAGCGGGCAGCGCCTGTCCTGAGAAAGAGTGAAAAATCATGCAGAACTTCCACGTTTCCGCCACGGGGCACAGCCTCAACTACCTGCCTGAATACGTCGCCGTATGGCAGGGCTTCTTCGAGGAAGAGGGCCTTGACGTGACGGCGAGCGTGCCCGCGCCATGGGATCTGGTGCTGAGCGATATCGGTTCAGGCAAGGCTGCCGCAGCGCTCGGCGGCATATGGGTTCCTTCAATGTTTCATGGACGTGGCAAGCGATATGTGCCCTTTGCCCAGGTCGCGGCACGCGCGCCGCTGGCGATCGTCGGCCGCGAGAAGCCGGTTGATTTCGACTGGGGCGCCATGCCCGGCAAGGCGATCTCGATGAAGGGCAGCAATGGCGCGAGCGTGGGCCTGTTCGTCAAGCTGGTTCTCCGCGAGCATGGCGTTGATCCTCTGACGGTGCATTTCGTGCAGGATCTCGACGGCAAGATGCTCTCCGACCTGTTTGTGGGCGGCATGGGCGACTATCTCGTCATCGACTATCCCTCGGCCCTTGCGCTTGAGGCCGCCGGTGGCGGTCACGTCGTCGCGCCGCTGGCCATCATGGGCGGCAACGTTCCCTGGAGCGTCTATTATTCCGATGGCGAGGCCGACAACGCCGGCCTGGATACGCACGTCCGCTTTGCAAGGGCGCTGGGGCGCAGCATGGAGTGGATACTTGCCTGCGATGCGGAAAGCTATCGGGACTTCCTGGCGAGAACCTTTCCGAGGTTCTCGCCCGGTCTTCTGGTCAGACTGGCGAATATCTACCGCGCCAACGGCATGTGGACGACGCCGCGGATCGATCCGGATGCCTATGGCCGCTGGCAGCGCGGCATCTGCGACGGGTATCTGACGACGGCGCCTATTCCCTATGGGGAATTGATCGACACCCGCCCGACAGCGGCCTTCGCCAAGGCCTGAGACCTTAGAGCAGGACAAAGACGATGCGCATCGCCATCATCAACCCGAACACGACCGCCTCCATGACCGGTCGCATCGCCGCCGCCGCCGCAGCCGTGGCAAGTCCCGGCACGGACATCCTCGGCCGCCAGCCGGCGGTCGGTCCGGAAGCGATCGAGGGACCGTTCGACGGTGCGCTCTCGGTGCTGGGATTGTTGAAGGAGATCGCCGCGGCCGAGGTGGAAGGTGTCGATGCGCATATCGTCGCCTGTTTCGACGACACGGGCCTCGACGCCGCGCGCGCGATGACTGCGAAGCCGGTGGTCGGCATCGGCGAGGCTTCCTTTCATGCGGTCAGCCTCGTCGCCCACAGCTTCTGCGTCGTCACGACCTTGTCCCGTTCGGCGCCGGTCATCGAAGACAACATCCTGCGCTACGGTTTCAGCCACCGCTGCCGCCGGGTTTTCGCGACGGATATTCCGGTGCTGGAACTCGATAATCCTGCAAGCGGTGCATTCGAGAAGATTTCCGACCTCATCCGCAGGAGCATCGACATGGGCGCCGAGGGCGTGGCGCTCGGCTGCGCCGGCATGGCGGAGTTCGCGCAAGGGCTTCAGCGCGAACACGGGATTCCGGTGGTCGATGGCGTCACGGCCGCCGTCGGCCTTGCCGAAATGCTCGTAAGATGCCGCCTGTCCACGTCGAAGTCCGGCGTCTGGGCGCAGCCGACGCGACCTTACGTGCTTGAGAGGTTCTGACCGTTTTCAACGGCTGCCGCTCGTCTGCGGGGTCGATACGTCGTCCAGCAGCTTGACCAGCCGGTCGATCTTTTCGTAGCGTTTCAGGCTTTCCTCGCCCATCGCCGTGGCGACGCTCCATGCGAGGTAGTTGACGATCGTCAGCGCCGCCACGAACGAGTTGAACGGGGAGGGCGACTGGCATCGGCAGCGCAGCACATGTTCGGCTGCCTTTGCGCTCGCCGCGGCGCTGAGATCGGTAATCAATACCGTCACCGCGCCCGCGGCCCGCGCTTCCTTGATGATGGTGGGCAGGAGGCGCGGCCGTCGGCGAAAGGCTATGACCAGCAGCACGTCGCCCCTGGCGATCGAGGCTATTTCATGGGAATAGCTGGCGCCGCCGGCGGGAAGGACCTGCACGTCGTTCTTCATCAGCGTGAAATAGTGAGCCGCCTGATGGGCGAGGCCGTAGCCGCTGCGCAATCCCATGATCCATACACGGCGCGCCTTGACGATCGCGTTGCTGACGTCCTTCAGCATCTTGCCCGACAGGCCTTCGGCCGTGGCCCTGATGTTGTCGATGTCCATCTGCACGGTCTGGGCGATCGAAGCCTCCTCGGACGGCGCGCGATCGGGGTCGGCGAGGCCTCCCCGGGGCGAGCCCCAATGCTGGTCCGCCCGGATTTGCCGCTTCGCATCGGGATATGTCTTGTAGCCGAGGGTTCGTATCAGGCGGGCGGCAGTCGCTTTCGAAACATGGGCCTTGTCGGCCAGTTCTCCCGCCGTATAGCTCGGCAGGTCCATCTGATATTGCAGAAGAACGTCGGCGAGACGTTTTTCTGCCGGGGAAAGCGTCGAATAGATCGCATAGATACGGGCTTCGAGAGAGCGGCCGGACTGCTGCTGGATGGACGACTTACCGGAAGATTTCACGGCTGCTCCTTTGCCCTGAAGAGCTTGCCGATTTACGACGAAAACCGTCTACCGACAAGTTGGGGCCGGTTCCGGCGAAGGGCGGAATGACAGCAGGGCAGCTGCTTCTCGGCGGTTCCCAGACGGCTTACTCGCCCGCCCGGGAATTTTCCACCCTAGGCTACATGCGCGCGGCCGGGTGCCGCTTCCGGAAGGCGCGCTTCGCTGACGGGATCGAAGAAATGGATCTTGGGCGATGAGATCGAGATGTGAATCTCCTGTCCGGAAGCAAAGTCTACCCGATCGTTGACGACGCAGGTGACCTCGATGCCGCCGACCTCCGCCAGAACATGCGTGTCGGCGCCCGTCGGTTCAACGACTTTCACGACCGCCGGCGTGCCGCCTTGGGCATTCACCGCGACATCCTGCGGGCGAATGCCGACGACAACATCGCCGGTATGGGAGCCTGGAACGGAGGAAAGCGCCAGGCGCTGGCCTTCCCCTATACGCAACGATTGCCCATCCAGGACGCCACGCAGGAAGTTCATCGATGGAGAACCGAGGAAACCGGCGACGAACATGTTCTGGGGACGATCGTACAATTGCAGCGGCGTGCCGATTTGTTCGATGCGCCCTCCGCGAAGAACGACAATGCGGTCCGCCATCGTCATGGCCTCCACCTGGTCATGCGTCACGTAGACGATCGTCGAGCCGAGCCTTTGATGGAGAGCCTTGATTTCCGCCCGCATCTGGACGCGCAGCTTGGCGTCGAGGTTGGAAAGCGGTTCGTCGAAGAGGAAGACGTCGGGATCGCGCACGATTGCCCGCCCCATCGCGACGCGCTGCCGCTGCCCGCCGGAAAGCTGCGACGGCTTGCGCTGCAGAAGTGGCTTCAAACCGAGGATTTCTGCCGCTTCCTCCACCTTCTTCTGGATTTCGGCCTTCTTCATGCCGGCGATTTCCAGCGAAAAGCCCATATTCTGGGCGACAGTCATTTGCGGATATAACGCGTAGTTCTGGAACACCATGGCAATGTTGCGTTCCTTCGGGGAGAGCGCATTGACGACGCGCCCCCCGATATCGATGCGTCCGCCGGAAATGTCCTCAAGCCCCGCAATCATCCGCAAGAGGGTTGACTTGCCGCAGCCGGACGGCCCGACGAGGATCAGGAATTCCCCATCGGCGATGTCGATGGAGACACCTTGCACCACGTCGAGAGCGCCGAAACTCTTGCGCAGATTGGAGACCTGAACCGTTGCCATGGGAGATGCTCCTTAGTGCTTCTTGCGCGGGCGGATGCGCACCGCGAGATAGGGTTTGCCCGGAAGTTTCAGCCCGAACGCCGCTGTAAACGCATTCGTGATGTGAGAGCCGCCGGTGATGCGCTGCGGATGGACCTTCGGCAGGGGCCCTTTTTCCAAAGGCGTGATCGTCATGTTCCAGACGTCGATCAGGTCGATTTCCCAGTCGCCATCCTTTTCCGGCAGCCCGAGGGCCCATTCCACCGGCTGGTGTTCCGAGAAATAGATGTAACGGACTTCGCCATCATGGACCGCGGACACGCGCTTGTAGGTCTGGCCGCGTTCCAGCAAGGGGGTCAGGCCGTTGACCGCGTCCTCTTCCAGGAGCTTGCGCAGGAAGGCGATGCGGGGTGGGGCCTCGCCGCGCAGGACGCCGCCCTTGGCCCACCAGAGTTCGTCATTCTCCTCCATGAAGGTCTCGCCGTGCCCGATATAGCCGCCGCGGCACACGGTCAGCCAGTAGCGGTTGACGAGTTCATGCCCGTGGATATTGCCCCATTCCTTCGGGATATCGCCTTCGTATTCCGGCTCGTCGTTGATGACCGGCTTGCCATAGGCTTCGCGCCAGGCGATCGTCTTCTTGACGTCCCAGTTCTGGATGCAGACGTGATCCACCCACGGCTTGCGATGGTCATAGTTCTTGTCGACATCGCCGTTGTGGATCGATTTCGGATGGCGAAGGGGATCGCCCTCCTCGATGATCTGGAAGAACCGGTCCCAGCGCTCCATCGGCTTCGTGTCGAGAAGGAAGTCGTATTCGTTGGCGAGCGACCACCAGACATTCCTATAGGCGGCAATGCGCGCGACGATGTAGCGGAGGTAACGGAAATCCTGCTCCTCCGTCATCGTGCAATAGCCCCAGCGGTCGTAGGGGTGGAAGAGGATGATGTCCGCTTCTATGCCCATCTCCATGAGACGCCCGATCTGGGTTTCGAAATGCCGGAAGCATTCGAAGTTCGGGCGGTCCATGTCATGCGTGCCGTCCGTGCGCTTTTCATAGACGTCGTGGAGCGGTTCGTTGGTGTTGTAGATGTAATCCTTCGGGAAAACGCCCATGCGGATCTTGTTGAACGGGGCACCGCCAAGCGTCCTGAAGGTTTGTTCCTGCAGTTCGATGGTCTGGTGGGTCCAGGCGTAGCAGGTGGTGCCGAAGGGCAGATAGGGCTTGCCGTCGGCATGGGCGAAATGGAACTGGTTGCGGACCCGGACGGGGCCGTGCACGCCTGGGCGGGCAGGGCCCACCGTCAGCTTCCCGTCGAGGCCGGCGAGTTCCCTTGCGCTGGATGTCGTCGAGAACCGCCATTCGCCCTCCGTGTCCGGGCAGAAACGCACCCTGTAGACGCCGTCGCCGTCGTAGAAGCCGGGAATCGTGACGTCGCGATTGCCAAGCGAGAACGTCGCTCCGAACGATACGTCGAGATAGGGGTTGCCATCGGAGGGGCCTTTGGCGGAGAATTCGAAAACGTCCCAGCGGCCCAATTGGTCAGCCATAGTTAACTCCTTGATGTAACTTGTTGTTCAGCCTTTTACGGCGCCCGATGTCAGCCCGCTGACGAAATATCTCTGGAAGATCATGTAGACCAGGATGGCCGGGAAGACGGTCATGGCGATCGCCGCGTTCAACTGGCCGTAATCGGTCGAGAATTGCCCCTGGAAGGACATCAGGCCGAGCGGCAGCGTCCACATATGACGGTTCTGGAGCAGCACCAGCGCCATCGCGAACTCGTTCCAGGTGGACACGAAGTCGAGAATGAGCAGGGCCGCGAGAACCGGCAGCGAAATCGGCAGGAAGATCCGGCGGAACACGGTTACGTGGGATGCGCCGTCGATAAGGGCCGCTTCCGACAGTTCCTTGGGAACCGCCTTGAAGAACCCGTGCAGGATGAACACCTGGTAAGGCACGCCGAAGGCCAGATAGGGCAGGATGACGCCGGGATAGGTGTCGATCAGGCCGAAGCCGTTTACCAGGGTGAAGATCGGCGCCAGCATGACCTGGAACGGGATCATCGCGCCGAACAGGAAGAAGAGCAGCAGGAGCTTGCCGAAACGCAGCCTGATCCTCGCCAGCGTATAGGCGGCCATGGCCGAGATGACCAGACCGAGCGGCACCTTGATCACCGTGATGATGACGCTGTTCTTGAACGTCGTCGCGAAGTTGCCGCGTTCCCAGGCGCCGGAGAAATTCTCCCATGCGATGGCATTCGGCGGCGTGAACGCATTGCTCGTCATGACTTCGGCGTTCGACTTGAGCGCAGTGAACGCGATCAGCACGACCGGCGCGACCCACAGCAATGCGAAGGTGACGAGAACGATCCAGAGGATGACGAGGAACGGGTCTCTCCGGCGTTTGACCGGAACGGTATCGTCCCCGAGCCGTGTTGCGATAGCCGTCATTCCGCCGCTCCTTCATCACGTTGCGACCAGCGCAGGTAGGGGACGACGATGGTCAGCGTCACCAGCAGCAGAATGACCGAGATTGCCGATCCCCGGCCGAAATCGAAGATCTGCATGGACTGCATGAAGGCCCAGAGCGCCAGCATCTGCGTCGATTGCGCCGGTCCGCCGCCGGTCATGCCGTAGACGATGTCGAAGGCCTTGAGCGAGGAGATCGTGGAAAGCACAAGCACGATGGCGAGCGTGACGCGAAGCGCCGGCAGGGTCACATGCTTGAAAACCTGCCAGCGGTTCGCGCCGTCGATGCGCGCCGCCTCGACCAGCGAGCGGTCGACGCTCTGCAGGCCGGCGAGGAAGAGCACCATCGAGAAGCCGACATATTGCCAAGTGTAGGCAATAAACATGGAATAGAGCGCGATCTCGCGGTCGCCTAGCCAGTCCTTGATCCAGGCCTGCAGGCCGAAATTGGTCAGCACCTGATTGAACAGGCCGAAGAACGGATCGTACATCCACCGCCACATGGTCGCGACGGCGATCGGGGCGATGATGACCGGCAGATAATAGATTGCCCGCATCGGCACCCGGCCGAAAAGCTTCTCGTTGAGGCCGAGCGCCAGCAGAAGGCCGATCGTGGGCGGGAAGATGACCGCCAGGAAGGTCCAGGTGATGGTATTGCGAAGCGCGACCCAGAACACGGTGTCGCTCGTGAGGATGTACCGGTAGTTTTCGATCCCCACCCATTCCCGCTGGGGATCGAGGCCATTCCAGTGTTGGAAGCTCAGGATGACGACCTCGATCATCGGCCAGATCGCAAACGTCGCATAGACCGCGAATGCCGGTCCGATCAGCATGAGGGCCTGGGCCCGTGAGGATTGCATGACTTTGGAATTCAACATTGGATACCCGCTTGTCCGAAACCTGACCCGGCAGTGCGGGTCACGGTCTCCGCAGCGGCTGCAACCGGCCGCGGAGACATCAGATCGTGGCCGATTTACTTCTTGCGGTTACCGATGAATGTCTGCATCGCGTCCGAGGCCGCCTGGGGCTGGAGCTTGCCGGTCGCGACATCGTTGATGACGCGGAAATATTCCGTCGTGACATCCAGCGGAAACGCCTGGTCGCCGTTCACGAACGTGCCCTTCGCATCGGCGAAGATGGTCGTCCATTCCTTGTGCGTGGCGGGCGCATCGGCCTTCAGCTTGACTTCCTTGTTGACCGAGAGCGCGCCGAACACGCCGGCGATCTCGGTCTGGAACTCGGTGGACGTGAACAAGTTGATGAATTCCGCTGCAAGGTCGGGCTTGCTGGTCTTCGACGAGACGTAGAAATACTCGGCAAAACCGTAGAGGCGGCCTGTGCCGTTCGGGAACGGGAAGACATCGTAGTCGTCGACATTGCCGCCCTCCCTGATCTGCGAGACCAGCCAGTCGCCCTCGAGCATCATGGCCGCGCGCTTCGCCAGGAACAGGGAGAACGATTGCTGCTGATTGACGCCCATGAAGGGCGACAGGATATAGTTCTGGCCCCACATCTGCATTTCGGTGAATGCCTTGGTGGCGCACTCGGTCTTGCTCCAGTCGACCTGCATCGACTTCAGCTGGTCGTGCAGCTGCGCGCCGCATGTTGTCTCAAGAATCTCGTCCATCAGGCGCATCAGGTGCCAGTTGACCGAACCGCCGAAGGTGAATGCCGGGATGCCTGCTGCCTTCAGTTTTTTCGCCGCCGCGACGAGATCGTCGTAGGTCTTGGGCTCTTCGGTGATGCCGGCCTGCTTGAACATCGCCTTGTTGTAATAGACCCCTTCGCCGGAGAAGCGGAAGGGCACGCCGTGCTGGCCCGATCCATAGCTCTTGGAGAATGCGAGCGACGGCGCCGTCAGCCGGTCGTTCCAGCCATACTTCGTGTAATACGAAGTCGCGTCCTTGCTGAGGCCGGCTTTCACATATTCGCCGCCAAGGCCGAGGCCGGCCCAGCTCATGTAGACGTCCGGCCCCTTGTCCGATCCGGCCGCCACGCGGAGCGCGGTCTTGTGCTCGTCCACGCCGCGCATGACGATCTCGACCTTCACGCCCGGGTGCGATTTTTCGAATTTGTCTGCGGCGCTGCGGAGTGCCTTGACCTGCGAATCCGCGGAATAACTGATCGTCCAGACCGTCAGGTCCTCGGCCTTCGCGGTGCCTGCTGCAGCGATTGCCAATGTCGTGCTGGCCAATAGAACTTTGAAAGCGTTCACGTGATCTCCTCCCTTTAGATCATTGAGCCCTTCAAAGCACACTAACAATCATTTTCGATTTATGTCAAATCTTTTCGTTTGGCTTTGTTTTGTCGGTGCAAAGTAGCGGGATGCCTGTCTTTTGCGCGCAAATAGGGGCGCTTCGCGGGCGACCGCTTTTCGATTGGATGCAGGTGGAGTCTTTGGGTGGCCGAAAGGAAAACCATCGATGCCGGCACGCGGAGCGCGCAGGCCCAGGATCGCAAAGGCAAGGCAGGCCCTTGTGTCGCTGCCATCGAGGCGCGGTGCTGCAATTCAGGGTCGATCACGGATCATCGCATGATCGCCGTCGCTACGCTCTGCGACGACGATCATTCGTGTGACGGGGTTTCCGGGCAGGGCACCGATGCCGTCCAGGCGCCGTAGTGATGCTTGGACGGCGATAATCGGGTGAACTGACTGTCCGTGGAAGTTCGGATCAGGCCGCAGTCAGTGCCGCGTCTCTCAAGACATCACTCCGCGCCTGCAAATGGCGGATGAGATCCTCGATCGTGATCACCAGCAATCCGTGCTTTTCCGCAAAAGCCTCGAGTTCCGGCAAGCGTGCCATGGTGCCGTCGTCATTGGATATTTCACAGATGACACCCGACGGAAACCTGCCTGCAAGGCGGCAAAGATCGATTGCCGCTTCGGTGTGGCCGGGACGCCCGAGAACGCCGTTCGGATTTGCCCTCAACGGGAAGATATGGCCGGGTCGTGCGAAATCGGCGGGACGGGCATGCGGATCGACAAGGGCCTTGACCGTGGCGGCGCGATCGGCGGCCGATATGCCGGTGCTCGTCCCGGGGATATAGTCGACGGATACGGTAAAGGCCGTCTTCATCGACTCCGTGTTTTTCGGAACCATCAGCGGGATATCGAGTTCGTCCAGGCGGTTGTGGTCCATCGCAACGCAGATGAGGCCACGGGCCTTGTTCATCATGAACGCTATTTTTTCTTCCGTCGCGTATTCGGAAGCGAAGATGAGATCGCCTTCGTTTTCGCGATTCTCGTCATCCACCACGACCACCATTTCGCCTCTGGCGATGGCGGCGATGGCATTTTCTATTCTGGAAATCGGCATGTACAAGTCTTTCAAGGGTTAAGCCGGTTGAGGCTGTTGTTGCATCGGCTTGCGCCGACAAAACTTCCCTTGGGCGAACAAGCGACACGAGCGGCCCGTTTAAAGGCCGCCGCGCGTTGGTCTCTTCCATCCGGACTATACCGTCGGCTCCGGCATCTCACCGGATCTGCTGACCTTCCATTGACGGAAGCGCTCGCGGGCTTCGGGAAAATCCCGATACCGCCGGTGGGGAATTTCACCCCGCCCTGAGAACAACAGAAATGTATTTCAACAAATGCACGGATTGCAACCCTCCGGCATGCCCTGCGGAAACGGAAACGAAGGAAAATATTGCGGCTTGAAGACCCGTGGAGCCTTATTTTGCTATCAGGACCTCGATGCCGCGTTTTTCGAATTCTTTCGCGTCGCGGTCGGAGATGCCGTCGTCGGTTATGAACGAATTGATCACGTCGAGCGAGCCGAGGCGCGTGAACGACGATCGGTTGATCTTCGTGGAGTCGGCGACGAGGTAGACATGCGCGGCAGCCTTGATCATGGCCTCCTTGAGCTGGAGGTCCGCGAAGCTTGGATAGGTCAGCCCCGCGTCGAGCGCCACGCCGGCGGTTGCCAGGAACAGCTTGCCGGCAAAGATATTCCGGAAATACTCGACCGACTTGTCGCCGGAAAGGGAAAGCGTCGGCGACTTGAACTGGCCGCCCGGCATGTGGACTGCCATCGTCGGGACGGCTCCCAGGATGATCGCGATATTCAGGGCATTGGTGATCAGCGTGAGGTCGCGACGATTGGTGAGCCGCATGGCGATCTCGGTCGTGGTCGTGCCGGCGTCGAGTATCAGCGTCTCGCCGTCCTTCACAAGGCTTGCCGCGAGAGCGCCGATGCGGCGCTTCTTATCCATGTTCTCCTGGTGATGGAGTGTCATGGTTCCGGTCTGCGGCGGCGCCGTGTTCAGGTAGGCGCCACCGTGCTCGCGCGTGATGAAACCGTCGTTCTCAAGCCTTTCGAGATCCTGGCGAATGGTGGCTTCCGATACATGGAAGGCGCCTGCCAGTTCTCTGACGCGCGCCGAACCTTCTTCCTGAAGCCATTCGAGGATGCGCCGGCGTCTGGGCTCCGATAACAGGCCGATCATCGAGTCCGAGGCATCATGCTCGTCTTTTGCTTCCATTTGGCTCTGCCTATTCATGAAACCGCGACCGATCGAAAATATTCGACTCTCTTTCCCGGAATCCTTACAGCAACGGCTTGAAGCTTCAAATCCTCAATTGAGGTTTTGCTGCAGGACGACCCGCGCCTGAAGTTTCTGCTGGATCTGGTCCACGACCACGGCGGCGATGATGACCAGTCCCTTGATCACCGTCTGCCAGAATGACGAGACGCCCATCATGATCAAGCCGTCTGCGAGGATGCCGATGACGAACGCGCCGACGATGGTACCTCCGATGCGTCCGCGTCCGCCTGACATGGACGTTCCGCCCAGCACGGCCGCGGCGATCGCGTTGAGTTCGAAGGTCTCGCCCGTCGCAGGATGGCTGGCCTGGAGCTGGGAGGAGATGATCAGGCCGACGAGCGCTGCGCAAAGGCCGGAGAACATGTAGACGAACAGCTTGATGCGGTCGACGTTCACCCCGGAAAGCGCCGCTCCTCGTTCATTGCCGCCAACGGCATAGATATGACGGCCAAGAGGTGTCCGGCTCGCCAGGTAGGCCGCGGCAAGAGCGACGAACACCATGATCCAGACGGAAACCGGCAGGTTGAAGAACGTACCGGACCCGATCACGCGGAACGTGTCCGATCCGTATTCGGGATTGCCCGCAAGGTTCGGGAATGTCCTGCCGTCGGAGAACAGAAGGGCGGCGCCGCGCGCCACGTAGAGCGTGCCGAGCGTCGCTATGAAGGGCGCCACGTTGAGCTTCGTGATCAACAGCCCGTTGATCCAGCCGATGAGGACGCCGGCCACCAGCACGATGAGGCAGATCTCGATGGTGTCGAACTGGATGCTGTATCCGATGCCCAGGAAGCCGAGGTCGATTCCGTAGAGCACAAGATAGCCGGCCACCATGGCGCAAAGGCCGACGATGGAGCCGACCGACAGATCAATGCCGCCGGCGATGATGACGAAGGTCATGCCGATGGCCAGCAGCGCATTCAGCGCGACATGCTTCGAGATGATCAGCATGTTGGCCGCCGTCAGGAAATTCGGGGCGGCGATCGCGAAGAAGGCGAAGACCAGGATCAGCGCAACGAACGTTCGCATGTGCAGAAGCAGAAGCAATGCCGATGTCTTGCGGCCTCCGGCGACCGTCTTGATGTTGCCTGCGGCGTCGATGCTGCTCATGGTGTTTCAACCCTGTTGAGATTGGGCGTGGCCGCCGAGACGACGTCTGAAGCGCTGGCTCCGGCCGGGAATTGCCCCGTCAGCCTGCCGTTCGCCATGACGAGAATGCGATCGGACAGGGCAAGGACCTCCTCCAGATCGGATGTGACGAAGAGGATGCCGAGGCCGTCCGCCGCCAGCCGTCGCATCGTTCGGAAGATTTCCGCCTTGGCTCCGATGTCGATACCGCGCGAGGGCTCGTCCATCAGCAGGATACGCGGCCTTGTCATCAAGGCCTTGCCGATGACCACCTTTTGCTGGTTGCCGCCCGAAAGGCTGGAGACGGGGTGTTCGAGGCTGGCGATCTTTATGGCCATCCGTTTCACGAATTCGGTCGCCTTGGCCGCCTCCGCCTTCAGGCTCAGATGGAAGACGCGCGTGAAATCGCGGAGCGACGACATCGTCAGGTTCTCACGGATCGTCATGATCTGGACGAGGCCGTCGCGTTTGCGGTCCTCCGGGATCAGGGCGAGGCCCCGGCGAATCCGGCCGGAAACGCTCCTTTCCCGCACCTGCCTGCCGGCGATGAAAAGCCGGCCTGAGGAATTGGGATGCTGGGCCATGATGCATTCCAGCAGTTCCGACCGTCCGGCGCCCATCAGGCCGTAGAGCCCGACGATCTCGCCTTCGCGTACGGAGAGCGACATGTGGTCGACGGCATATCCGCCGGCCGGGCCCGGAAGGCAGATGTTCTCCACCCGGAAGACTTCCCCGCCAAGCTCGTGTTCCACGGTCTTCGGAAATTCCTTCGAGGCGCTGCCGATCATGTTGGCGACGATCCAGGGAATGTCGACGCCTTGCATCGAGCGCGATCCGGTGATGACGCCGTCGCGCAGTACGGTGATGTAGTCGCCGATGCGGATCAGCTCCTCCAGCCGGTGGGAGATATAGACGATGCCGACACCCTGCAGCTTGAGGTCGTCGATCACCCGGAACAGCACCTCGACTTCGGCGGCCGAAAGCGCGGATGTCGGCTCGTCCAGGATCAGGATGCGGGCGTTCTCCGCCAGCGCCTTGGCGATCTCGACGATCTGCTGCTGGCCGATACGCAGGTTGCCCAACGGAGCATCCGGATCGATATTCTGTTCAAGCCGCTTCATCAGCGCCCGCGCCGCCGCGTTCTGCGCCTTTCGGTCGATATGGACACCGCCGAGGGTCTTCTCGTGGCCGACGAATATGTTCTCCGCCACCGTCAGGTTCGGAAACAGGTTGAGCTCCTGGAACACGATGCCGACACCGTGCCTGGCGCCGTCGGTCTTGTCGGCAAAGACCACGGCCTTCCCGTCCAGCTCCATGGTGCCGCCATTCAACTGCTCGACGCCGGCTATGATCTTCATCAGGGTCGATTTGCCGGCGCCGTTCTCGCCGACGAGAACATTCACGGCGCCCATTCTCAGGTCGAAATCGACGTTCTTCAGGGCCTGCGTGCCGGGATATATCTTCGATCCGTTGCGGATGGACAGGCCGATGGGATGAGGTTCGCTCATGGCGAGACCTCGATCGACACCGGCGTGACCAGAGGTTTCTCACCGGATGAGCGGATCACGGTCGCGCCGACAAAGGTGATCCGTTTCCCTTTCAGGCCGATGGTCTCCGCCGGCAGCCTGGACATGGCTTTGTCGTTCAGCGCCCGTCCGAGCTTTGCGTATTCGATCTGGTCGCGGAACGTGGAGAAGTCGTAAAGGTCGGTGGTGTCGCGCAGCGCGGTGCCCTTCACCACCGGCCCGAACTGCAGCGTCGCGTCGCCGCGTCCATCGCCGTCAAGGTCGATCTCGGCCACGCCGGCCTTCGACGCGCGGTTTTCCTCGATCACCGTCGCCGTTCCCTTGACGGGAAAATTCCAGCCGCCGCCGGCGCCGCCAACGCGCACCCCATGGCTTTCGCCGGCCTTGTCGAGGCCGCCCCTGATGGTGTCCCGCAAGGTCGCGAGATCGACCGCCCTGGCATTCAGCGCCGGTACGAGTTTCGCGTCGAAGGTCGTTTCCACGAGTTCGGCGATGGGATCTGAAGCGGCGCCATCGGCGTTGCCGTCCGTGGTCTTCACCAGCTTGCAGCCCGAAAGGCCGGCGGCAAGCAGGCAAGTGGCGAGCAGGATTTTCATCGTCATGGGTGACCACACTATCTCTGCGGCAGGAAGCCGCCCGGAATATCGGTATAGCCCGGGCGGCAAACGGCGGAATTACTTTGCGAGCGCGAAGGTTTCGAGCTTGGACGCATTTTCCGCGTTGACGAGAATGCAATCCATCAATTGCTTCTCTTCCAGTCCGGTCGAGCCTGTCTTGATGAATTTGTCGGCCTGCTCCACCGCAAGCTGGGCCTGCTGGTAGGCGGGCTGGAGCACGGTCGCCTTGATGCCGCCCTTCCTGATCGAGTCGCGGACATCGTTCGAGCCGTCGAAGCCGACAACGATGACATCCTTGCGGCCGGCTGCCTCCAGTGCCGCGTATGCGCCCATCGCCATCGTATCGTTGCCCGAAATGACTCCCTTGATGTCGGGATGGGCCTGAAGGATGGATTCCATGACCGTATAGGCTTCGGTCTGCGACCAGTTCGCCGTCTGCTTTGCGACCAGCTTCATGTCCGAATACTGGTCGATGACGTCGTGATAGCCTTGGGACCGGATACCCGCATTGGTGTCGGATTCTTTGCCGACGAGTTCTGCATAATTGCCTTTTTCGCCCATCAGCTTGACGAATTCCTCCGCGCCGAGTTGGGCGCCCTGGTAGTTGTTCGAGACGATCTGCGACACCGCGACGCCGGTCGTGGTGATCTCGCGGTCGATCAGGAACGAGGGAATGCCCTTGTCCTTGGCCTTGCGGACCGCAGCCACGGAAGCGTCGGCGCCTGCATTGTCGAGGATGATGGCTTTCACGCCGGCGGCGATGGCGGAATCGAATAGCTCGTTCTGCTTGTTCGCGTCATCGTTGTGGACCAGGACCATCGTTTCGTAGCCCAGCTCCTTCGCCTTCTTGGCCGCGCCGTCGGCTTCAGCCTTGAAGAACGGATTGTCGTGGCTTGGCGTGATGATTGCGATAGTGCCTGCGGCAAGCGCTACGTCGGACATGGCGCCGACGAGGCCAAGCGCGACTACGGACATCAGTAGACGTTTGGTGAATTTCATAGGAACCTCCCTGTCGTAAAACCACCCTCCTGTGGTTTATTGCTATAAGCTATCGATTGCTTTCGTTTTATGTCAATATGTTTTTGGTGGCGCCGCATTCACAATTAATGCACCAGCTATTTTGGGCGCTCTGCTGCTGTGCGGCATGATTTTGCGATGCGATTTCGCCCGTCGATCGAAAATGCGCTTGAACACTTCTGTGAATTGTGCGAAATAATGACGGTAAATGAAAGAAATCGAAATCAATCAAAAATTCTGAGAGCCTTGAGGCTGGCGGCCCGCTCTCAGGGAGGATCGATGATGCCGTAAAGGCAATCACATTCGGTTCCGGCATCGGAAGTCGGGCGTGCGTCGCGATGTGCTTGCGCGGTGCGTTCTCGATCGATCATGAACCATTTCCGCCTTGCCGCCCGGCTGCCGATGCTGCGCCGTCGCGCCGGCGGGGCGCGGAGACAGTCAAGTAAACGGAGGAAACCCATGGCTGCACCACGATTTGGAGCCGGTATCTGGCATTTCGCCACCTATCTCGACCGATATGCTACCGATGGCTACGGCGTTCCCCGCAGCGTTATCGACGCCATCGACCTGGCCGGTCAGGTCAAGGACCTCTCGGTGGTGGACATAAACTATCCCTTTTTCGGCGGTGACTTTTCCAATGTCCAGGTCAAGGAAGCGCTGGATCGCAACGGGCTCGGCGTCATCGGCATAACGCCGGAAATCTACACGCGCGATTTCGTCAAGGGCTCGTTCACCAATCCCGATCCCGGCATTCGCCGGCGGACCCATGATCTGGTGACGGAGGCCTGCGGGCAGGTGCGGTATTTCGGCGCCGACTACGTCAAGCTCTGGCCCGGGCAGGATGGCTGGGATTATCCCTTCCAGGTGGATTACGGAACGCTGTGGAAGCATTCGCTCGATGGCGTCGGGCAGCTTGCCAGCGAGAATCCGGACCTCAAGTTCGTCATCGAATACAAGCCGCGCGAACCGCGCGTGCGCATGGCTTTCGGTTCGGTCGCGCGCACGCTTCTCGGCATCGAAAAGATCGGCCTGCCGAATGTCGGGATACTTCTCGATTTCGGCCATGCCATCATGGGCGGCGAATCTGCCGCCGACAGCGCTCAGCTCGCCATCGATTACGGCCGCCTGTTCGGCATGGACGTCAACGACAACTACCGTTCCTGGGACGACGACCTCGTCGCCGGCAGCCTGCATCCGATCGAACTCTTCGAATTCTTCCACGTACTCAGGAAGAACAAGTGGGAAGGCGTCTGGCAGCTCGACCAGTTCCCGTTCCGCGAGGACAGCGTCGCCACGGCCAATCACGCCATCGATTTCCTGAAGGCGGCTGCCAAGGGCCTGGATGCGCTCGACGTCGACGCACTTGAGGAAGCGCAGGCCCGCCATGACGCGATCGGCGCGCTGAAGATCGCCCAGAAGGCTCTGTTCGGCGCCATGTAGGCGCCGGCTGAAGAAGGGGCCGGGACCGGTACTGAAAGGCTTATGCTTATGTTGAAGAACAACATCGCCGATACGATCCGGGAAAAGGCATTGTGGATGCGCCGTCGGGCCTTCACGATGGTTTTCGACGCCCAGCTCGGGCATCCGGGTGGAGACTTTTCGGCGATCGACATCGTCGCGACGCTGTACTTCGGCGTGATGCGCTACGATCCCACGAAGCCGGATCTGGCGGAGCGGGACCGTTTCATCATGTCGAAAGGCCATGCGACGGGTGCGCTCTACACGGCGCTTTGTGCCGCCGGCTACTATCCGGAGGACTGGCTGACGACCTACATGCAGCCGAATTCCAGGCTGAACGGACACCCGAACCGTAATTACCTGCCGGGTGTCGAAACCAATACCGGGCCGCTCGGTCACGGCATGCCCGTGGCCTTGGGCATCGCCATCGCCGGGCAGATCACCAGCAGCGACTACCGCACCTTCGTCCTGACGGGCGACGGTGAGCTGCAGGAGGGTTCGAACTGGGAAGCGGCCATGACGGCCGGCCACCGCAGGCTCGGCAATCTTACCCTGATCGTCGACCGCAACCGGCTGCAGCAGGGCATGGGAACGGAAGAAACCAACGGTCTCGACCCATTGGACGAAAAGTTCCGTGCTTTCGGCTGGGACGTGGAAATCGTCGACGGCCACGATATCCAGGCATTGCTGGATGTGCTGGCCGCGGCTCCCGGAGGACGGTCCAGGCCGCTCTGTATCATCGCCAACACCGTCAAGGGCAAGGGCGTGTCGTTCATGGAAAACAAGGCCTCCTGGCACCACGGCGTGCCGAATGCCGAGCAATTCGAGACTGCAATGAAGGAACTGGTGTAATGGCTGCGCCCGCTGCGAAACAGGAAGGCTATTTCGACTGCCGCGATGCCTGGGCCCAGACGCTGGAGAGCCTGGCGCAGCAGGACCCGCGCATCGTCGCCGTCGTCAACGATTCCGTCGGCTCCTCGAAGCTCGGCGGCTTTCAGAAGAAATTCCCCGAACGTCTCATCAATGTCGGCATTGCCGAGCAGAACATGGTCGGCGTGGGCGCCGGCCTTGCCAATGGCGGCCGCATCCCCTTCGTGTCGGCGGCGTCCTGCTTCCTGACGGGCCGCGCGCTGGAGCAGGTGAAGGCGGACATCGCCTATGCCAATTTCAACGTCAAGCTTGTCGGCCAGTCGTCCGGCGTGGCTTATGGAGAGCTTGGCCCGACCCATCACTCGATCGAGGACTTCGCCTGGCTGCGTCCGTTGAACAACATTGCCGTTGTCGTTCCCGCCGACGCCTGGGAAACGGCTGAAGCCGTGAAATGGGCCGCCGGTCACGAGGGGCCGGTCTTTATCCGGCTGAGCCGCATGCCCGTGCCGAACCTCGATGTGCCGGACCGCCAGTTCCAGCCTGGCAAGGCGGAACTGGTCCGCCAGGGGCGCGATGTCACCTTGATCGCCTGCGGCACGATGGTGCATCTGGCGGCCAAAGCGGCTCTTTCGCTCGAGGCGGAGGGCATTGCCGCCCGCGTATTGAACATGGCCACGATCAATCCGCTCGATGACGCGGCGGTGGCGGCCGCAGCGGGTGAAACGGGAGCGATCGTGACAATCGAGGAAGCCAACATACGCGGCGGTCTCGGCGGCGCGGTCGCGGAATATACGGCTGCCAACCTTCCGGTGCCCGTCGAGCGCATGGGCTTTCCGGGCTTCGTGCCGACAGGTTCGGTGGAGTGGCTTTTTGAACATTTCGGTCTTACCGCCCCCGGCATCGCCAGGGTGGCCCGCAAGGCGGTCGGGCGCAAACGCGCATGAGCGGCGGGCATGTCATCGCCGTCGACCAGGGGACGACCAACACCAAGGCCATTCTGGTCAACGCGGCCGGTGAAGTGGTCGCCAAAGCCTCGGCCCCGCTGAGGACGAGCTATCCCCGCCCGGGCTGGGCGGAACAATCCGCGGAAGATATCTGGTCCAGCGTCCAGGATGCGATTGCCGATATCGTCCGCAGCGGTACTTTCGATATCGCAGGGCTCGCCATCGCAAACCAGCGCGAGACGCTTGTGGTCTGGGACGCGAAGACGGGCAGCCCGATCGCGCCGGCGATCCTCTGGCAATGCCGGCGCACGGCGCGAGCCTGCGAAGCCATGATCGCGGAAGGGGCTGACCCCGTAGTGGTCGAGGCGACGGGCCTTTCCATAAACGCCTTGTTTCCCGCATCCAAACTGGCATGGGTCATGGAAAACGTGCCCGAGGCCCGTACACTCGTCGCGGCCGGCCGGCTGAAGGCCGGCACCGTGGATAGTTGGCTGCTCTACAAGCTGACGGGCGGACGGCAATTCGCGACGGATCATTCGAACGCATCCCGCACGCAGCTGTTCAATACGGGCCGGCTGCGGTGGGACGAAGATCTGTGCGACCTGTTCGGCGTGCCGTCTTCGGTCCTGCCCGAGGTCCGCCCGTCCGACAGCCGGTTCGGCGTGGTGGCGGAAGGCGCGACCGCGCTTGAAGGTGGCGTTCCCATCCTCGCCATGATGGGTGACAGCCATGCCGCGCTTTACGGACATGGCGTGCACGCACCGGGTCTGGTCAAGGCCACCTACGGCACGGGTTCGTCACTGATGACGCTGACGCCGGAGCGCGTCCTGTCGCGGAACGGCTTGTCCAGCACGATCGCCTGGAGCGAGCGCGGCGGTATTGCATACGCCCTGGAGGGCAACATCACGGTATCGGGCCAGGCCGCGGCCTTTGCCGCGGAGATGCTGGGCCTTGCGGATGCGAAGGCTCTCTCGGCGCTTGCGCAGACGGTTCCGGATGCGGCTGGCGTCACCTTCCTGCCCGCACTGGCCGGATTGGGCGCTCCGCACTGGAACGACAATGTCTCGGGAACTATTTCGGGGATGACGCTTGCGACGACGCGCGCCCATGTGGCCCGCGCGACGCTGGACGCCATCGCCCTTCAGGTGAGCGATGTATTCCTCGCCATGGAAAAGGACATCGATACGCGGTTGCATGGCCTGCTGGCGGACGGCGGCGCTTCCGGGAACGATTTCCTCATGCAATTGCAGGCAGATATCCTCGATCGTCCGGTCATGCGGAGCGGCGAGGCCGAGGTCGGAGCAATCGGCGTCGCCGCCATGGCGATGCAGGGCCTCGGAGGTTCGTCATCGGTTTCGGAGGGGCAGCGGAGCGTGTTCGAACCCCGAAAGGAAGCCGCCCGGTGGCGTTCCGACGCCATCAGGGACTGGCGATCGCTGCTGGCACGATTGACCTCGGATACCGCGCACCCGACGCGCTAGGAGCCGAATTCTCTCTGAAGGGAGGACGGCTGTCCTTCCTTATTCTGCCGCAAGCTCACTCCTGAGTGGTCACGAAGCAGGCGACCAGCCCAGATTCGGGGCCACCGTCTCCGCGAGGTCGGCCAGCAGCCGGACGTTCTCGGCAAGACCGAAGGCGGGCGGCAGGAAAAGCACGATCTCGTCCGCGGCGGCGAGGCCGGGATCTTTGAGAACCGCCTCCGTCACCTGGTCGGGCGTGCCCTGGAAAACCGGGGAAATCTGTACCCCTGGCGGCTGGTTAGCCGGCGCGGTTGGCTGGAGAGCGCCCTTGGGACGGGACGCAGCTATGCCCTGCGTGCGGCGCTCGAGGTCGTAGGTGGCGTATTTTTCCCGGAGTTCGGCCGTGGTGCCGACCAGGATCGAGGCGGCGACAGTGACCGGCGGCGGCTCCTTGCCCCACTTTCGGCGCCATGTGGTGCGGAAAGCCTCGATGCTGCGGGCCTGGTATTCGCCGAAGCTTTCGCCCTCGGCGTGGTCGTGCTGCACCGTCCCGGAAATGAGCCCGATTCCGAGTTCGGCGGCCTGCACCGCGGAGTCCAGGCTCGCCGAGCCCTGCCGAATCCGGGAGCGCAGGGTCGGGCTGTGCGGCGTCACGCGCAGCCCGGTGCCTACCGGGGCGCCTTGACCCGGCCCGTCGACGGTGTGGAGGACCTCGCCCGAGATCGCCGCGAGGAAACGTGCCTGGCGGCGCCTTGCTTCCGTCCGGGCATCTGTGTCGACCGCGCCGAAGACAGCGTCGAACGCCGCGTTGGCGCCGGTCGAGATGGCCAGTTCCAGCCGGCCGCCGATCAGCAGGTCGGTCGTTCCGGCCGCCTCGGCGAGCAGAATGGGGTCCTGATAGCGCATCGGGATGACCGCCGAGCCGAGCGTGATACGCGTCGTATGCTGACCGGTCGCGGCGAAGAACGGGATCGGTGAGGACAGATAATGATCGAAGTGGCGCTGGTAGGCCCAGCCGGACTGGTAGCCCAGCCGCTCGGCGGCCTTGAACAGCTCGATCCCGTCAAACAGCCCCCGCGCCGGTCCGGCGTCGTCGTTGAACGATACCCGGGTGTTGAAGCCGAGGCGTTGCTTGGGCCGGAACGGTGCCGGCAGGATGCTGGCGGGCGCGGCGATGGTCATGCGATCTCTTCCTCGTTGATGACCCGCCGGAGTTGCGGGCGTGGTGCGCGGGTGATGCCGGCGACGCCGGACGGAATCGACTCCAGCAGCGATGCGGTATAGGGCTGCCGCGGGTTGTCGAAGATGTCGGCGACAGTTCCATGTTCGACGATGCGCCCGCGCTGCATCACCGAGACCGTGTGGGCGAGCTGGCGCACCAGGGCCAGGTCGTGGGAGACGAACACATAGGTCAGGCCAAGGTTGGCCTGCAGCGAGAGCAGGACCCCGACGATGTCGGCCTGGACGCTCACGTCGAGCGCGGAGGTTGGCTCGTCGAGCACGATCACGTCAGGCTTCAGAACCAGCGACCGGGCGATCGCCACGCGCTGGCGCTGGCCGCCCGACAGGGCTCCGGGCTTGCGGGAGAGCAGGTGCTCGCCGAGCCCCACATTGGCGATCGCCTCGCGGACCCGCTCGGTCCGCTCCCTGGCTGTTCCGATCTCGAACCGGTCGAGCGGCTCGCGCACCAGCTGCCCGACCTTCCAGGTCGGATCGAGCGAGGTGAACGGGTTCTGGTAGACGAGCTGAAGGTGGCGGCGCACGGCGCGCAGCGACCCGTGCGAGCGCCCGGTGACCTGCTCGCCGGCGACCGAGATGCTTCCGGCGTCGGGTTCATCGAGCCCGAGCAGCAGCCGGATCGTCGTCGTCTTGCCCGAGCCCGACTCGCCGACCAGCGCATGCGTGGTGCCCGCCGGGACGGTGAACGACACGTCGTCGACCGCCGTCAGTGCCTTGCCATCGACCGTGAAGGTCTTGGTGACGGCGTCGACCTTGATTTTCGGCGCCCCGCCGGCGCCAGTCTCGATGCGGCGGAAGCCGGGGTCGCGCAGCTTTGCATAGCGGTCGGGGTTGAGGGCCGGAACGTCGGCGTGCAGCTTCTTCGCGTATGCCGATGCCGGCGAGGAGAAGACAGCCGCGGTGCCGCCGGCTTCCTGGACGACGCCATCCTTCAGCACCACCAGCGAATCCGCCCGTTCGGCGGCGATCGCGAGATCGTGGGTGATGAGCAGCAGGCCGATATCCAGCTCTTGCTGCAACCGCGAGAGAAGGTCCAGGATACGTTTCTGGATCGTCACGTCGAGCGCCGATGTCGGCTCGTCCGCGACCAGCAATGCTGGCCGCGGCAGGACGGCAAGGCCGATCAGCACGCGCTGCAGCATGCCGCCGGAGAGCTGGTGCGGATAGGAGTCATAGACCCGCTGGGGATTGTCGAGCCCAACCTGGGCGAATGTCTCCAGGATCAGCCCCTTGCGGGCCGCCTTGTCGGGCTCGTCCAGGAGAGCGGCCGCCTCCATCGCCTGGGCGCCGATCGTCCGCACCGGGTTCAGCGCATTGCCCGGGTCCTGCGGGACGAAGCCGATGGCCCGTCCCCGCAGCGGCCGGAAGCGGCGCTCGGAGAGCCCCAGCACCTCCTGGCCATCGAATTCGACGTGGCCGGTGGCGCGTCCTTCATTGGGGAGCAGCCGCAGCACCGCGCGGGCGATGGTCGATTTGCCCGAGCCGGATTCCCCGATGAGGGCGAGGCTCCTGCCACGGCCTAGCTCGAACCGGACATCTCTGACGACCTCATGCGGCCCGTAGGAAACCGACAGGCGGTCGACCTGGAGCAGGGGGGCGGACCGATATGGCATCGGCCCGCTGGTCGTGGCGCGGGGGAGGGGCGCGGTCAGTCTGTCTTGCGGAGCCATCGGCTGATCCTGTTCACGGAGAGGACGGTCGCGATCGTGACGAAGGCGGGCGCGTATACCAGCCAAGGCCATTTGAGGTAGTCCTTGCCGATCGCGATCAGCAGGCCCCAGTCGGAGGCCGGCGGCGGGTCGCCGTACCCGAGGAAGGCAAGACTGGCGATCACCAGGATCGACAGGCCAAACTGCAGCACCGCAAGCGTGAGCACCGAGCGCGATGCGTTCGGCAGGACGTGGCGCAGCAGGATGTGCCAGCGCGAGCCACCCAGCAGGAACGACGCCTCGACGAAGATCGCAGCCCGTGTCTTGATGACCTCCGAGCGCATCACCCGGGCGAAGACGGCCACCGCCGAGACGCCGGTCGCGATGGCGGCATTGGTGGTGTCGAAGCCGAGCGCGGTGACAACGATGACGGCCAGCAGGAAGCTTGGGATCGCCAGCAGGACGTCGACCAGGCGGGCGAACACGATATCGACCCAGCCGCCGAGGAAGCCGGCCAGCAGGCCGATGAGACCGCCGGCGGCGACGCCGATGACGACCGCGATGAGCGCGCTCGTCACCGAGGAGGCCGTGCCGTAGACGACGCGGGTATAGAGGTCGCGGCCCAGATGGTCGGTGCCGAACCAGTGCCCGATGCCGGGGCCGAGCAGCTTGTCGGCGGGAACGCCGTTGACCGGGTCCTGGCTGGTGAACAGACCCGGCGCGAGCGACCAGGCGATCACGAGCGCGATCACCGCGAACGAGAGGGCCACGGTCGGCGGCACCCGGAGGGTTGAGAGCCGGCCGGCCGACGCGCCGCGCCGGGCGGGGGAGGTCGAGACGAGCGTCATGAGGTCACCGCCCGGGAAATCCCGGCAGAGCTTTCATCGGCGCTGGTCGGACGCTGCCTGGGAGCGCCGAGGAGCTTCACGCGCGGGTCGAGCAGCGGATAGACGAGGTCGGCGATCAGGTTGACGAGCACGAAAACCACCGCCGCCAGCGAGACGACCGCCTGCAGGACGGGCAGATCCTGGGTGCTCACCGAGCGCTGTACCAGGCTGCCGACGCCGGTGCGTCCGAAGACTGTCTCGGTGATCAGCGAGCCGCCGAGCAGTTCGCCGACGGTGAGTGCGATGACGGTGATCACCGGGAGCGAGGACGGCTTGAGCAGATGGCTGGTGAAGAGGCGCATCTGGCCGAGGCCGCGGCCGCGCGCGACGGCGGCATATTCCTGCCTGGACTCGTGGTCGAGGTTCGCGATGAGAACCTCGGCGATCTGTGCGGAGACGGGGATGCCGAGCGCGATCGCCGCGAAAAGGGTCGCCCAGAAACTGTCGGGCTCGATCACGCGGAAGAGGCCGATCTGGAAGCCGAAGACGTGGATCAGCACCAGGCCGATCACGAAATTGGGCACCGACAGGAACAACGACGGGAAGCCCCGCAGCAGGCCCTGGCCGAACCGCCTTGGCAGGAACTGGGTGCCATAGGCGATCGCGACCGCCAGCAGCAGCGCGACGACGAGGCCCGTGAACGCGAGGACCAGCGTCGAGGGGAGCACCTCGGCGATCAGGGTCACCACGGGCCGGTTGGACCGCATCGACAGGCCCAGGTCGCCGGTCAGGAAGCTGGACAGGGATTCCCACAGCTGGATGAGAACCGGCCTGTCGAGCCCCTGGGCGGCGATGATCTCCCTGATTTCGTCCTCCGAGAACCCGTTCTGGGGATTGCGCAGGACGTTGGTGACCGGGTCGCCCGGCAGGATGCTGACGACCACGAAAGTGAAGACATAGGCCAGCAGGATGACGACAGCGGCCTGGAAGAGGCGTTTTGTTGCGTAGGCTAGGTAGGCGTTCCTCATGCCGGTCACCTCCTTCACGTAACTCGGTTGCGGCTACGGGTTATTCGCTTTTCGTGGCCGTGTAGTAGCTGGCGTAGGCGACGCCGTTGTACACTTCGCCCTTGAGCTTCGGAGACTGCACGTAGATGCGCTGGACGATCTGCGTGCGCGGGATGAAGTAGCCCTGCCCGAGGACATATTTCTGCAGTTCGTCGAGGAGCGGATCGCGAATGTCGGCGGAGCCAGCGCTGGCGATCTTGTCTCGCAGTTCGTTGAGCTTGTGGTCGCTCTCGCCCAGCGCGAACCAGTTCTCGCCGTTGTTGGCGTTGGTGAGGATGCTGGCCACGGTCCCGGCGTCGATGAAGCTGCGCGTCACCTCGTAGGCCGGTACGGCGGGGCCGCCATACTTGACCTTCTCGCCGTAAGTCACGACGTCGTAGGCGCGGATGGAGACCTTCCAGCCGATCTTGCCGAGCTGCTGGGCGATCAGTTCGTCGACCGACTTCGAGGTCGCGAGATAGGGGTTGGAGTGGAGCGTCAGCGTCAGCGGCTTGCCGTCCTTGGTGCGGATGCCGTCGGCGCCCTTGGTCCAGCCCGCCTCATCGAGGAGCTTTTCGGCCTTGGCGGGATTGTAGGCCAGCAGGTCGCTGTGGTCGGTCGCGCCGGGTACGTTGCTCTGGATGAAGGAGGTCGCCAGCTTCCAGTCCGGCGTATAGACGGTGTCGATGATCTCCTGGCGGTTGATGCCGTCCTGGAGCGCCTGGCGGACCTTCACGTCGTCGTAGGGCGCGAGCTTGGTGTTGACCGCCCAGCCGTTCACGAAACCGAGATAGCGCGGCGTCGCGACGGTGAAGCCTTCCTCCTTGAGGGACTTCAATTCCTGCGGCGAGGCGTTGTAGGCAATATCGGCCTGGCCGGACTGGACGGCGGAGACCCGCAGCGACGGTTCGGACACCAGCTTGTAGGTGATGGTATCGAGGAAGGCCGGGCCGGTGTGCCCGACCGCCGCGGGACCCCAGTTGTAGTCCTTGCGCTTGGTGAGCTTGACGAAGTCGCCCTCCTTCCAGGAATCCACCACATAGGGGCCGCTGCCGGAGGTCTTGCTCAAGTTGGCCTGCTGGGTGGCCGGCTGCGCGATGGTCCTGGGGGAGATCAGGATCGAGCCGTGATAACCGAGGGTCGGGATGAAGCCGAGCGTCGGCGCCTTGAAGAAGACCTTCACCGTGGCCGCATTGACCGCGCTGGCGTGGTCGTAGGTCTTCGGGAAGAGGCCGATCGGATTGATGCCCTCGTTCTTGCGGCCGGCGTACCAGATGTCGAGGTTGGCGACGACCGCCGAGGCGTCGAGCGGGGTGCCGTCGGAGAAGGTCACGCCGCTCTTGAGGTGGAGGGTGAACTCGGTGGCGTTGTCGTTCTGCTCCCAGCGTTCGGCGATCCAGGGACTGACCTTGCCGTCGGCATCGACATAGACGAGCTTGTCGGCGACGTGGCCCCAGATATGGCCCTGGAAACTGGAGATCGCGCTGTTGTTCGGAATCCAGGTGTCGCCGAGCGAGTCGATGAGAAAGGTGATGTCACCGCCGTCGTGCGGGCTGTCTGCACCCTGGGCCGGAGCGAGATCCGCCATCGCCACCAGGGCGGCGGTCGCCAGCGCGGCGGTGGTGATCAGCAGGCGGCACCGGGAAGGAGAAAACGGAAAAAGGCGTTCGGTCATGAAGAGATCCTGATGGTTCGGGTTGCGCCTTGTCGTGGCGGTGGCGAGGACTGCTGCCGGTCCGCGCGGGCATTTTCATCCGGAACAGCGGCGAGGCGTGCCCGCCCGCTCTCCTCCGCCTTGGCGGGCGTCCCGCTCCGGCCAGAAAATGCGGCCCGGCCGAGAAGCGAAATCACCGTGTCCTCCTGCGGGGCATGGACGAGGACCGACTGGATGTCGCGGAAATGCCGCTCCAGGCTGCCATTGCCGCTCAGTCCCGGATTGCCGAGCGCGGTGACGGCGACCTGCACCGCCTGCCGCAATTGCCGACCGGCCAGGAGGCGGGCGCGCAACAATTTCTCCGGTTCCTCTGCGGCATGGTCGACCGCATCGAGGATGAGCTGGCGTGCGCCGCCGACCAGCAGGTCGATCTCGCCCGCAAGCGTGATGAAACGCTCCGTCCGGGAAATCGGGAAACCGAGATTGGCGGGAACGCGGCTTTCGGCAAAGGCAAGGAAAGCTTCCTGCGCCGCCTCGGCGACGCCGAGATAGATGGCCGTGAGGACGAGCGTGCTCTGGGCGTGGGCGCGATTGTCCTGCTCGGCGATGTCCGCGCCTGTCAGGGCGATCACGTCGTCGCTGCCGACCTCCACCTCGTCGAATTCGACGTCGTGGGACACGGTCGCCCGCATGCCGAGGCTTTTCCAGTTCTCGATGATGCGGATGCCCGGCGCGCCGGCTGGGACGACGAACGTGCCGACCCGCTGCGGTGTCTCGTCCGTGCTTGCCCAGACGAGGAAATAGGAGAGCCCCTCGGAACCGGTGACGAAACGCTTCGTGCCGCTGATCGACCAGCCGCCGGCGGTGCGGCGCGCCCGCGTCTTCGGCAGGCCGCCCCGTGCCGGCGAGCCGAGTTCCGGCTCCACCCGCGCGGCGTTGAGCAGGAGCGGCGCCTCCCGGGATTGGGCCAGCAGGCGTCGATAAAGCTCTTCCGGCCAGATGCCGCGCTGGGCCTGATGCCGGTGGGTAAAGAGCGTCATCAGGCTGATGAGCGCGACCGACGGATCGCCGCGGCCGAGCGCCGCGATGATACGGGCCAGTTCCCCGAGGGCGATGTCACGACCGCCATATCGGGTCGCCACCGTCAATTCGAGCAGTCCGGCATCGTGGACCGCCTTGATGCCTTCCCGGGGAAAGGCGCCGGCGGCATCCGCGACGGGCGCCGCCGCGGCAAGCTTTTCAACCACGCCGGCAAGGTCGATGCCCGCGACGTGCAATCCGGCCCGGCTGCGGCGCTCAGGCATAGGCGCGCTCTTTGACGGCGCGGCGGTCAAGCTCCGCCCGGACGAGCGGCAGCACGTAACGGCCGTAGTCGATGGCGTCGTTGAGATTGTCGTAGCCACGGATCGAGATCAGGTCCGCGCCGAGATCGACATAGTCGAGGATGGAATCCGCGATCGTCTGCGGCGAACCGACAAGTGCGGTGGAAGCGCCGCGCGCGTTGGTGGCCGTCACCGTGGGATACCACAGCGCCCGGTCCTGCACCTCGCCGCGTTCGGCGATCGCGAGCAGGCGCTGTGAGCCGACATTCTGCGGGGCGCCATCGGAAAGCGGCCGTGTCGGCGAGCCCTTGGCATAATTCGCCTTGAGCTTTTCCAGCACCCGATGCGCCTTTGCCCAGGCGAGGTCGTCGGTTTCCGCAATGATCGGCCGGAAGGTCACCCAGATGCGCGGGCGATCCTTGCGCCCGGCCTTTGCCGCCGCCTCGTAGATACGGTCGATCTGCTCTTTCGTCTCCTTGAGCGGCTCGCCCCAGAGGCCGAAGATGTCGGCGAGCGAACCGCCCACCCGGTAGGCGTCGTCGGACGAGCCGCCGAGCGAAACCGGAATGGTTCCGTTCACCGGCAGGACCGCGTTGCTGAAGCCCTTGAACTGGTAGTATTTTCCGTCGAAATCGAAAGGTTCGGACGATTGCCAGGCACGCCGCAGGATGCGGATATATTCCTCGGTACGCTCGTAGCGCTCTTCCTTGGTGAGGAAATCCCCCTCGCGCGCCTGCTCGACGGGATCGCCCCCGGCGATGAAGTGAACCACGACGCGACCGCCGCTCAGCTGGTCCAGCGTGGCCAGGGCCTTGGCCGCAACGGTCGGATACACGGTGTTCGGACGAAGCGCGATTATGGGGCTGATGGATTTCGTGTGAGCGATGACGGTCGCCCCCAGCGTGAAGGGATCGAAGGAGGAGGAATGATAGGGCAGCAGCGTGTAGTTGAATCCGGCCTCGTCCAGGGTCCGCGAATAACGCGTGAAATAGGCGGGATCGACCGGCGCGCCGGGCTTCGGGGCGAGATCGGTCGAGTCGTTCGCATAGCTGGCGCTGATGAATTCTACGGTCATGATGCGGTCCTGCGCTGTTTCAAGGAGATCACGACGGATAGCTTAGGCAGGCCGACCGGGAGAGAAAGACCAGTTATTCTTTTTCTACTAGAATTATAGATTATTTTATCCGGTTTCCGCACCCGGACGGATGGGCGTTTCGGGCTTGCCGCAAATTGCCGATGTCAGGCGCTCGGGCAGGATCGTGTCGCCGAATTCCCGACGAGGCCGGCCTCGCCGCCGGCGATCGCCAAGATGGAATGTCGACGCCTCGGCTATAGGCTGCCGGTCCCGAGCGGTGTCATGTGTTCCTGGCCGGTCCATCTCCCAGGCCATGGAGGATCATCGCCGCGGCGCCGAAGGCGACGGAGTCCGTTGCGTTGACATCGGGCAGCAAGATGCCGGGCTGCACGACGCGGGCTCCGTCGAACGGATCGGAGCTGGAGAAATCGAGCCATTTCACCATGCGTTCGCGAACGCTCTGCGGAAGCGTTCCACCGAGATAGATCACGGCAGGCGCCAGGACGGCGCTGACGATGAAAGCAAGCCGGGCAAGCTCCGGCCCGGCGCGGTCGAGCCATGCGTCGAGGACGGCGGAATGATCGCGGAGATAGGTGTCCCAGTCTTCGGGCGCCCGTCCGGCCGGAATGTTGCCCGCGCGATCTGCACACCATTTCGCCAGATCGTCGAAGGAAGGCCGCGGCGTGCCTCTGGGACGCAGGGCGCCGATCTCGCCGGCATTGCCCAGATTGCCGCGATACAGCCTGTTTTCGATGATGACCGCGCCGCCTATGCCTTCGGAAAGATAGAGATATGCAAAATTCTCATGCCTTGCGCTGTTTCCGACGGTCAGTTCGCCCATCGCCGCAGCGTTGGCATCGTTTTCGATGACGACCGGGCATCCCAGCGCGTCCTGCAGGGAGGCCGTCAAATCCGATCCGGCCCAGGAAATGACCTCTTCCGCGAGGTCAAGCGGCAAGGCTTCCCGGCTGAAACGGGTAGGCATCGCGACACCCGCGCCGATCAGCATGGTCTTGTTCAGCGCCGCGGCCGCGAGCAATTCCTCGACGCCGACCCGGATCGCGGCCCGGGCATCGGAAAAGGCGCCGTATGTGCCTCTCAACTGCCGCTCTCCAACCAGTTCGCCGCTGAAATCGAGCAAGGTCAGCGTAACGGAATAGCGGTTCGCATGAATGCCAAGCGCATATCCGATCGATTTCTGCAATGTCAGATCGATATGCGGAGCGCCGCGTACGCCCTGTCGTCTCGCGCCCTCGGTGATCACGCCGCGCTCCAGAAGATCCCGCGTCATCATGCTGACGGCGGCGGGCGTGATTCCGCAAAGCTCAGCGATTTCCGCCCGCGAGGCCGATCCTTTTCGCCGGAGATAACGGAGCATGGCAGCCTGGGTGCTGCCTATGCCTTGAAGCGCGCCGTCTCTTATCGATGTCAAACCGCATCCTCCGCATTATTCAGCCGGATGTCACATTCCTGTTAATTAAGCAACTTAATTAATTAAATAGTCCCAACCAGAACGGATTGCCCATGAACAAGCCTCTCGCTTTTCTCGCCACGGTCGCCGTGTCTGCCCTGCTTTCGGGCGCGGCGCATGCCGAAGACATCAAGATCAAGCTATGGACGCTGGCCGATCGCAGCGCCCCGGCGCGCGTCACGAACATCGAAGCCGCCGCGAATGTCATGAACGCCCAGTTCAAGGCCACCGGCGTCGACAAGCGTATCGTCATCGAAGCCAACAGCAGCACCAAGCAGGGCTGGGACGATCTGGCGCTCGACACGCTGAAGGCGTTCTCGGTCGGGCAGGGGCCGGATATTTACGTGCTGCCGCATGAGTGGATCGGCAAGTTCGCTCAGGACGGCTACGCCATGGCGATGGACGACAGGATCGCATCGGCTCCATGGGTCTACGGCGATATCCTGCCGGTTCTGTGGAATTCGGCGAAAGCCACCGACGGCAAGATCTACGGCATTCCGCAGGACGCCGAAATCCGCATGTTCTTCTACAACAAGGATATGCTGCGCAAAATCGGCAAGGACGAAGCCTTTATCGAGGGGCTTCCGGCCAAGGTCGAAGCCGGCGAATTCACGCTGGATGACCTGACTGCGCTGTCGAAGGAGGTCGTCAAGGCAGGGGGAGCGCAGTACGGCATGCTGCATCGCCCGAATGTCGGCATCGATTACCTGATGGTTTTCCAGTCCTACGGCGTCAAGTTCATGGATGAAAAGACCGGCAAGCTGGTGTTCCCGAAGGCGGAGATGGAAAAGGCGCTTGGCTGGTACGAGCGTAACGCCAGGGAAGGCGTCACCCCCGTGGACAACACGGCGATGAGCTGGGACGCCATCCAGGGTGCGTTCAAGCAGGAAAAAGCTTTTGTCTTCCACCAGGGCGTCTGGGCTGTCGCCTGGCAGGTCGGCGAAAAGAACGGTGCGACCTGGCCCGCCGACAGGGAAGGCTATTTCCGGAAGATCGGCTGGATACCGGCTCCTGCGGCGGAAAAGGGCGGCAAACCTGCCAACCTCTCGCATCCGCTGCTTTATACGATCAATCCGAAGAGCAAGAATGCCGACATCGCCGCTGATCTCGTCGCCGTCGCCACGCTGCCGTATTTCAACAACGAGCACGCGGTAAGCTCTTATCACACGGCGATCAGCAATGCCCAGACGGCCATGCCGAGATACAAGGACAACTGGGTCCTCTCCGCGGCGTCGCCGATGATGGCGCATGCCCGGTTCGTGCCGAACCATACCCAGTTCGGCAGCTACAACAAGGTCCTGTTCAGCGGCCTGCAGGCCGTGGAGACCGGCAAGATGACGGCCGCTCAGGCCGTGGATTTCATCGCCGACGAACTCGAGCTTCAGTTCGGTTCCGACGTCGAAATCCGCGAAGCCGTCGGCAACTGAGACCACACACGCATCGTGTCGCCCGGCCCTCAGCCGGGCGGTATCGTCTTTTCACCGGTATCCCGCTATGTCCCAATTCCAGCTTCGAACGCACCGGCCGGCCCGGCCGATGCTCTATCTTGCGCCGGCGATTGCGCTGCTGACGGCTTTCTTTCTCGCGCCGATCGTCGTCAACACGGTCATCGCATTTACCGACATGGGGGCCAATCTCAGGGTCGGCGAAATCACGGTCGAGAATTTCCGGCGCATCTTCCAACGCGACGGTCGGTTGCCGATGGTGCTGCTAACGACGCTGGTCTATGTCACGGCGACGCTGTTCATCTTCAATGTCGGGCTCGGCGCCCTGCTCGCGGTGGCTTCCACCGCCATCCCCGAGCGGCTCGGCAACTTCTTCCGTGGCCTGTGGCTGTTGCCGCGCATGAGCCCGGCGGTGCTGTACGGCATCCTCTGGATATGGATTGCCGAACCGACGCCTTCCGGCCTTCTCAACCAAGTCGGGGGCGCATTCGGCCTGCCGGCGGTCAACCTGCGAAACGATTTTCCCCTGTTCCTGGTGATGCTCGCCAATGGCATCGTCGGAGCCTCGTTCGCCATGGTCATCCTGACCTCGTCGATCCGTTCCATTCCCTCGCACCTTGCCAACGCCGCGCGGGTGGACGGGGCAAGCGAATGGGGCGTGCTTCGTCATGCGGTCGTGCCGGCGCTTTCCTCTCCGGTCCGGTTCATCACGCTGTATCAGGCGCTGTCGCTGATGACGACCTACGAATACATATTGCTGATTACGGGCGGCGGACCTGTCTATGATTCAACGCCTTATGCGCTCTACATCTATCGCCGCGCCTTCGAGAACGGCGCCTATGCCTATGGAGCGGCGCTTGCGCTCGGCCTGATGGTGATCGGCGTCGCAGTCACCTTCTTCCAGTGGCGCGTCAGCAACATGCGCTCCACCTTCGCTCCTCCGAAAATCGAGGTGCTGTGATGACCGTCATCCATCCCGTTTCGGCCGCCCCCGACTGGTTGCGCCTTCAGCGGCGCGGCGTCCTCAACCGGGTCGGCTTCCTCTCCACGATTGTCTTATTCCTGACTGTCGTTTCGGTGCCCATCCTGCTGCCATACCTCTGGCTGCTGATGAAGTCGCTGACGACGAGCGATGAGAACCTCGGCAGGCTGGTCCTGTGGCGCAGCGGTGCGATTGCCGCCCTCGCTTATTTTGCAGCCGTCGCGATAGCGTTTTCGGCGAACCGCGTGCTTAATCCCGCCCTGCTCTGGATGGCGCTGGGGGCCGTGATCGCCCTGCTGTCATTCGTCTTCGTGATGCCGCACCTGACGCTCGAAAACTACCGTTTCCTCTGGAACAGGGACATCGCCGGGACCGGCACGTCCCGGATGGACCTGATGCCGTCGATATGGACATCGATGGGCAGCTCGCTGCTCTTCGCCGTTTCGCAGACGGTCATCGTCACCGCCGTCGCCACGCCGGCCGCCTATGCGCTTTCGCGCTTTTCCTTCGTCGGCCGCGAGAACTTCCTGCGTGGCCTGCTTCTGCTGCATGCGTTTCCGGCCCTGGCGCTGACTGTCGCGATTTTCGTGCAGCTCCACTACATGGGCCTGCTCAACAGTCTTTTCGGCGTCGTGCTGGTCATGAGCGCGCTGGAACTGCCTTTCGCGATCTTCGTCCTCAAGGGCTTTTTCGACAACGTGCCCTGGGACATTGAGATGAGCGCCGTGACGGACGGCGCCACACGCTCCCAGGCGTTCAGAATGGTGGTTCTGCCGCAGGTGAGAAGCGGCCTCATCGCGGTTGCGACATTCACCTTCCTGCGGGGCTGGGAGGAATACGTTTTCGTCCAGACCTTGCTCATCGACAAGAGCCGGATGACGATGAGCCTCTATCTCTTCTTCGTCGCACAGGACAACATGGGCGCCGACTACGGCATGATCGCCGCCGTCGGCATCGTCTATCTGCTGCCCGTGCTCATCCTCTACATCTTCACGCAGAAGTACATCACCCAGATGAGCTTCGGCGGGATCAAAGGATAACCCAATGGCCAAGATCAGCCTCGACAACGTCACCAAGAGCTGGGGCGAAACCCAGGTTCTGCGGCCGATGAACTTGACCATAGAGGATGGCGAGTTCGTCGCGATCCTCGGTCCGTCCGGTTGCGGGAAATCGACCACGCTCTTCCTTCTCGCCGGGCTGTATGCGCCGACCAGCGGACAGATCGCGTTCGACGGACACAACGTCAATCGCATCGATGCCCGGGATCGAAATGTCGGCATCGTTTTCCAGTCCTACGCCCTTTATCCCAACCTGAACGTTCGCCAGAACATAGCCTTCCCGCTGCGCTTCAAGAACATGCAGCGTGACGAGGTTGCGCGTCGCGTCGAGGCGGCGGCCGGCCTCGTGCAGATTGGCGCACTTCTCGGCCGGCGTCCGTCACAATTGTCCGGCGGCCAGCAGCAGCGCGTCGCGCTTGCCCGCGCCCTGGTCAAGGAGCCGAATATCCTGCTGCTCGACGAGCCTCTCTCCAATCTCGATGCGACCTTGCGCATCGCAATGCGCGCCGAGCTGAAAAGCATACAAAAGCGTCTTGGCATCACGACGCTGATCGTCACCCACGACCAGATCGAGGCGATCACCATGGCAGACCGGATCATCTGCATGAACAATGGCGCGATCGCGCAGATCGGCACGCCGGACGATCTCTATCGCCGCCCGAACGACCTGTTCGTGGCCGGGTTCATCGGCACGCCGCCGATGAACCTTCTGAAAGGCCGGACAAACGGGCGGCAATTGCGGGTCGGCGGAGCTTCGTTCGAACTGACCTCGGCATGCGACGGCGAGGTCACGTTCGGGCTTCGACCCGAAGATATCGCGCTTGTGCCGCCTGGCGAAGCGCGGTTGCAGGGAGAGGTGACCGTGGTCGAACCCATGGGCCGGGAAGTCTTCTACACGCTCGACACGCCGGCCGGCACCATCCACGCCCTGGAGCACGGAGAGGCTGTCCGGCATGCTCCCGGCAGCACCGTTGGGCTGGCCTGCCGGCCGGATCTGACGCTTGTCTTCGACGCCTCCGGCAAACGCATCGCCGGCCTCAATTCCGATCTCTCATGCCATTCCCGCGCTCCGGCCAACCAGCTCGAGCCCATGTACTGACAGGACTTCCAATGACTGAAATCGTATCCCACCGCGGCGCCAACCACTTCGCGCCGGAGAACACCTTTGCCGCCGCGGATCTGGCTCTCCAGCAAGGGGCCGACTATATCGAACTGGACGTGCGTGAAAGCGCCGATGGCGTGCTCTATGTTTTCCACGACGAGGCACTGGACCGGACGACGAACGGCACGGGGCCTTTCGGACACTCCCTCTCCCCCGAGATCGACGCGCTGGATGCCGGCGGCTGGTTCGACGGAGCCTTCCAGGGAGCGGTCGTGCCTCGCCTCGACGCCTATCTCGAACATTTGCGCGGACGCTGCGGCGTCTATGTCGAGCTGAAATATTGCGATCCGGCAAAGGTTGCGGCATTGGTCCGTGACCTGGGCATGACGCGTGACACGTTCTTCTTCTCGTTCTCCGAAGAGATGCGCCTTGGCCTGCAGCGGATCGCGCCGGAGTTTCGCAAGATGATGACGCTCGATATCGCCAAGTCGCCCTCTCTTGCCGCCGCCGTGCACCACGCCTCGATCATCGAAATCACGCCGGCGCAGATGCGCCGTCCGGGGATCATCGAAGCGAGCCGCAAGGCCGGCCTGGAGGTGATGGTCTATTATGGCGGCGACGACATGGCGGTTCATCGCGAGATCGCCTCCGCCGGTGTCGACTACATCAATCTCGACCGTCCCGACCTGTTCGATGCGGCGCGTCGCGAACTGCACGGGGCCGCGGCCTGATGCAGATTGCCATCGTTGCGGATGTTCACCTGCACGACCTCCATGGCGGGTATGGCACGGTGGAGGGGAAAGCGGGCGGCCTGTCGTTGCGCACGCTGGCCGACACGATGGCCTCGACGAGGGTATTCAACGAAAGCCACGCCGCCTTCCTCGCCATTCTCGATGATATCGTCCGGCGGGGCATCCGCGATGTCATCCTGCTCGGCGACTATTCCGACGACGGACAGTTGGGCGCCGTGGGCGCATTGCGGACCATTCTGGATACCTGGCGTGAGCGGCACGGCCTGCGTTTCTTCGCCACATTCGGCAATCACGACTGCTTTGGTCCCGAACCCCGGCACCATTCGAAATGGCTGACGGACGCCTCCGGCCGTGCGGCCCGTCTGGTCACCAGCGATGAGGCCGGTGGAGAGGCTGGTGGCGAGAAATATCCATCCGTCGTCGTCAGTCCGGGGATGCGGGGCATGTCGACGGCCGAAGCCATGACGGCGATGGCGGACTGCGGGCTTCGGCCTCCGGCCGATGCGCTGCATTGGGAGACCCCGTTCGGCAATTCGGATCGCCCGCCGCGCAACGCGTACCGGGGCGGTGATCCATCGTCTCCGGACGCATCCTATCTGGTCGAACCGCTGCCGGATCTCTGGCTGCTGATGCTGGATGCCAATGTGTTTCAACGCGAGGGATCGTCCTGGAGCCTGAGAGCGGACGGAGCCTGGGATCATGTCCTGGCCGAACGTCCCTATCTCCTGGACTGGATCACGGAGGTTTCTTGTCGACGCCGCCCTTTCCGCCACCAGCTATGCCGGCTTCCTGCGTGCTCATCTGCTGCGCCTCATCGCGACGAAGCATGCCGGAAGACTGGCCGCCGGAAATCGCCGAATGCCTGGACATTCCGATGGAGCGGCTGTTCTGCGAGGACGCGGGACTGGCTGCAACCCTGCGGCGATGGCCGGGCGTTGCGTCCCTGCTATTTCGGACGATGGTCGAAGACTACTATTTTCTGCGCGCCGGAGGCGGATGCGTGGGGGGATGGCATGCCGAAAAACAGGATCGGCTTCTACGGCGACTTGGAAAGGGCATTTGCGGCAGGGGGAAGACCGGTGGCCGACGCTGCGCACGAGCAATTCCTGGCCTTGTTTTTTGCCCTGACGGGCCCTTTCCCGGAGGAGGCTGCGTCGGCCGGGGATCGCCGGCCGATGTCGGGACGAGGAGGTGGCTGCAATCTCACCTTGCCGTCATTCCATGGCCGGGCGTTTCGTCCGGCGTGAAGAACGAGATGCCGGTATTCTCTATCATGGAGCGGTACGGTTCGTCCGGAAGCTTCTCGCAGACCAGTTCGTCGATATCGCGCAGATTGGCGAGGTGAACCAGCGCACGGCGGCCGAACTTGCTGCTGTCGACGGCCAGCAGGGTGTGTTCGGATTGCTGCATGGCGGCCTTGACGGCCTCCACCTCGGCCTGGTCGTCGTCGCATATGTCGCCGGCCAGATCGATGCTGCTGACGGAGATGATGGCCATTTCAAACTTGAAAAGGCGAATGAAGCCGGCCGTGTTCTGATTGAAGACGCCGCCATCGATCGGGCGCACGAAGCCGCCGGGCACGGCGACCGTAAAATCCGTCCCCTCGCTCAGGATGTTGGCGACCCGGAGGCTGTAGGTGACGACACGCAGGCCCTTGTGATTGACGAGCTCGCGGGCGACCGCCTCGCAGGTTGTTCCCGTGTCGAGAAAAATGGTCGTGCCGTCCCTGATCCTGCGCACGGCGTGACGGGCGATCCGCTCCTTGGCGTCGGCATTCTCGATACGGCGGGAGCGATAGGTTACCGGGTCGACGGAAAAGGCGATCGTCGCCCCTCCATGCAGGCGCCGCACCTTGCCTGCAAGCTCCAGTTCCTGAATGTCGCGGCGGGCCGTCTGGGTCGTTACGGAGAATCGGTCGGCGATCTCATCGAGCGACATGTAGCGGTTTTGTTCGAGATACCGCATCAGGCTTTGCTGGCGGCGTGTCTTCTTATCCATGCTTGGCTTGCATTCCGGCCTGGCCGAGTTGGTCCCTCTTGAAGCGTTCTATCGCAAAGGGGCGTGCGGGAGGAAGGTCTCCGGCCGGAAACGGAGGAAATATAAACGGTGCGGAGGATGGCGCACGGCTGTCTGCCATCCTCCTGTGCTGAACTGTCAGAAACGGACCTTCAGTCCGGCGTTGACGCCGTTGCTGGAACTTTCGTCGGCGAACTGGCCCACATAGTTCACATAGACACTGGCGTTGTCCGAAAGACTGAAGTTGATGCCTGCGCTGGCAAGTACCGAATCCTCGTTGATGGGCGCGCCGGAGGTGCGGAACGAGGCGCTGTCGGCAAGCTTCATGGCCGTTTCCGGCGTCACGTCGCCATAGGCGTGGCGCCAGCCGATCTGGCCGTTGAGCGTGATCGAGCGGCCGTCCACATCGAATGCCGTCGAGCCGCGGATGCCGAGATCCATGTAGGTGACGTCCATGCTGCTCCCGCGCACGGAAAGGGCGCCCACTCCGCCGGTTTCCGAAAAGCGGTCCGTCGACACATGCACCTGGGCGAGGCCGATGAAGGGTTCGATCATCCCGCGATCGAGCTTGACGGTGTAGGCGGCCTCTCCGAAGATTTGGCCTGTCGAACCGTTGTAGCCGCTCGTCAGCGTGTCGGAGAGCGAGGCGACATCAATCCTGCGCTTGCCGTCGATCTCGCTGAGGCCATAGCTGCCCCCGAAGGTGAAGCGGAATGCATCCATCCGCGCGGCGCCGTAGAGGCCGAATACATAGTCATCGGCATCTGCGGAGTCGGACTGCCCCGAAAGGGAGAAGGACGTGTGCCCGTAGCCGGCCATGGCGCCGACCATGACGTTTTCGGCAAGCAGGGTATCGACACCGAAATAGAAGCCGCCTGTGCTCCGGCTCAGGCTGTCGACGCCGTTCCCCTCGGTCTTCCCGTAGCTGCCATAGGCCTGGCTCCAGATATTGGCCCGGCCCGTTTCGTTGCCGTTTCCGCCGCCCATGAGGTCCGCGCCGCCGAAGAGGCGGGCCGAGACCGCGTCGCGATAGAAATGGCTGTTTTCCGCAAGCGCTCCTGCAATGGAGGGATAGAGTTCGCCCGAAAGCCGGCGATAGGTCTCGTCCGCCGTCCCGGCGTCGAGGCCGACGACCGCGTTGTAGATGTCGCCGGGACCGAATGCCTGGATCGCGGAGGCGACCGACCTGCGGTTGTTCGTGGTGGCGACGTCCGCGAAAGCGATATCGTTGCGCGTGACGTTGAGCACCAGGTTGTTGCCGTCCGCGATGAAGGACGGGGTGAGGAAGGCCATGTTGGTGCTGACGTCGTCGAACGTGCCGGTGACGCCGTCGCCGGAGGTGATGACGGTGTAGCTTGTATTGGCCTTGTAGTTGCCGTTGGCGGCAACCGTTGCCAGCGTGCCGCCGTCGATCTCGACCGAACCGGAGGCGATCAGCTTGTCGGAATTGCCGTCCGCATCGACCTCCACCTGGAAGATGGAGCCGGTGTCGAACGTGACATCGCCCCTGACGGTCAACGTGCCGATCGAGTTGCCGGGGGCCAGCGTTCCGCCGTCGGCCACACGCAGGTCGCCGGTCACGCCGTTGCCGCCGAGCAGCGCGCCGTCCTCGACGGTCGTCAGGCTGGACGAGGCGATCGAACCGTTGACGAAGAGGGCGCCTGCGGCGACCGTCGTCGCGCCGGTATAGGTATTGCTCCCCGTCAGGTTCAGCGCGCCCGCACCCGATTTGGTGAGGGCGCCCGTGCCGGAGATGACACCCGGCGCGGTGACGCTGTTGGCTGCGTCGGCGATATCCAGCGTGCCGCCGGCGGCTTCCAGCACGACATTGCGCACAAGCGAGGTCATCTGCGTGCCGTCGATCCGCAGCGTGCCGTCATCGAGACGCACGGCGGCACTCGCGCCGCCGAGGGCGGCATCCTCGTCGACGACGACCGTGCCCTTGTCGGTGACCAACGTCTCGCCGATGAACGAATGATCGTCGATGCAGTATTCCCGGATTGCCGCCTGCAGCCGCGGGTCCGTGCTCTTGCAATCGAGCCGGGTCTTCTTTTCCGCGTCGGACAGCCAGTCGAGGATCGGCATGCCGTTTTCATCGGAAATCTGACCGAGGGTGACGTCGGTGCGCATGTTGTTGCGCGTCAGGTAGAAGACGCCGCCGCTCTCCTCGAAGGTATTGGCCTCCGCGCTCCAGATGACGGTCTTCTTGTTGTCGTCGCCGGCATAGTCCTCCAGGACGGGGCCGGTCCAGCGCACTTCGTGAGCGACGAGTTCGTGATCGGAGAGGGGCGTCGTGCCGTCGTTCGCATAGGCCGTGTCCTTCAGACCCCCGAGATAGGGATCGTTGGGATCGTCGACGACCTTCCACCACTTGCCAAAGGGGCGCGAGGCGAGGAAATGGTCGATGGCGGAGTAGTCCCAGCTGGTGGCTGTGTTCTCCCCGTCGGTCAAGGGCCAACTCGTGCTGCCGTCGCGACCGGTGTGCGGCTCATATTTCTCCCGCGTCGAGTCGGACGTCAGAAGCATGAACTGTTTCTTCAGGATGTTCATCGTCTGCGGCTGGTTGCTGGCGACGGGAAACGTCTCGTCCTCGAAGGTGAGGCCGTTTGAGGCCATGTCCTTGGCGATGATTTCTTCCCATTGCCGCCAGCTCATCTGCGAGATGCTGGTGATGCCCGAATATTCGGACCGGTGGGTGTCGAAATAGGTCTGGATCACGTTCCGGTAATGCGCCTGGCCGTTGCCGTCGATCACCTGCATCGATTTGACATAGGCCTGATATTCCTCCGACCTGCCTTCCGGCGTGTATTCGGCCGCAAGGTTGCGCCAGAGGTCCGAGCTGCCGCTGTCGACGATGGTGCGGGCGAAGAGATAGGCCTGCTGCTCGGCGGTATGGAGACCGCGTTCCGAGACGTCGCCGGCGTTGAAATCGCCCATCATCAGGATCGGGTTGGATTGCTTCGCCGCCCATGCGTTCAGCGTCTGCGCCTCGCTGATGCGATAGGTTCCCGGTTCGTCGCGCCAGTCGAAATGCGCCGACACGAAGGACGTCTCGGGGATGCCGGACTGGGCGTCGGTGGTGAAATAGGACACCTGGCCGCTGAAATAATCGCCCCAGACATATTCCCCGCCGGTTCCCGAAAGGCGGCTGACGACCCCGTCCTCTCCGGAACGGGTTCCCTGGTAGCTGCCCTGGCCGGCATTTTCGAGCACGGTCTGGATGTCGTCCACATAGGCGCAGTCGCTGATGTAACACAGTTCCTGAAGGGCGATGACGTCGTAGTCGCCCTTGATCAGGAAGTCGGACATGGCGCTCGCATCGGCCCCGCGGGAGCTGTTGAAATATTCACGCCAGGTATTGAACGAAAGAATGCGCACCGTGCCGTTCTGATCGCCGGCTGCCGCGTCTGCGGCAAGGGCTGGCGCCGCCATGGTTCCAAGCAGGGCGGCACTGCAAAGCAGAAGGCTTGTCTTCCGGGTGATCGAACCGCGTACGGCTCTTGGGCTAAAATGTAATAAAAGTGACATTTTTGTCCTCGTTGGCTGCAAGGGAGGCTCTCTGTGCGGCGAGAGAAATTGCAGGCGCGATATTCCAGACTAAAATGTAAGATAGATGACATTTTGGGTTCCCCGCCGGCCGCGCTTTTGACGCGCGGGCTTCGGAGAGGAGCGTCGCAAGGATCGACGACGCGACCGATCTTTGACGAAAACACTGCCCGGCTGATTGCCGCCGTCATGCGCCGGGAGCGCCGATTTCCAACGGTTTGCGGGCCGCGAGGCCGTGTCGCCGGGGCTGGCGGAAAGGGTGAAGCCGGGGCTGCCAGACCTGGAACGGGCGAGGGTTTCCGCAAGGCTGCGGCACGGGATTGCCGCGCGGGAAGGATGATGACGAAAGCAGTTGGAATTCGATAGGACGGTCGGTTTTCGATAGTCCTCTCGTCAGCCTGGGAGTCCTGTTCGTCGGCGGGCAGGGTGAGCCGCCCACAGTCCATGGTGGCGGCGCGTCCCGTTGTGCCTAGATCGCCGCGCCGAGCCGGGAATGCGTGCCGGAGATTTCGACCATGTCCACCGTGATATCCGGATGGTTTTTGAGAAAACGCCGGATTTCCGCCGGGTCCATGAGGCTGAAGGCCGTCGAGAGCGCATCGGCAGCCGTCGCATCCGGAACAATCACCGACATGCGTCGATAGCGGGGCGGCGCACTGCCGCGCAGCGGATCGAGAATATGTCCGAAACGGCCGGAGGGATCGAAATGGAAGCCGGAGGCGCTGGATGTCGAAACGGCCCTGTCGATGATGCCGATGATCGTATCAGGCACCGCCCCGGCTTCCGTCTCGGCAAGGCCGACCCGCCAGGGTTGGCCGCTGGCTGCCGCGCCGATGGCGCGGCTTTCCCCCATGCTGAGGAGGCTGCTGCCTATGCCGGCGTCCCGAAGCATGTCGACGATCCTGTCGGTGATGTATCCTTGCGCAATGCCGTTGAGACTGAGGGCCATCTGCGGTCGCGCGAACGCGATGCGGTCCCGGTTGAAGCGGACACCGGCGAAGCCGACGCGGGAAAGGGCGGCCTGCAGTTCGTCGCTTGCCGGGCCTGCGGGATCGGCGTTGGCGCTTGAGAAATGCCGTGCATAAAGTGTCCAGAGCGGCTGTATCGTCGGGTCGAAGGCGCCGTTGCTGGCCTCCCAGATCGCGCCGGATCGCTCCAGCAGCGTGACGAGTTCGGAAGGCGGCGCAGCCAGCGCGCCGGCCCTGTTCAGCTCCAGCAGGACGGAATCGCTCCTGTAGAGGCTGAATATGGCCTCCAGCCGGGAGACTTCGGCGACGACACGGTTGACCAGTTGCCCGGCTGCCGCCGGGTCGTCGTGGTTCAGTATGAGGGTCGCCGGGGCGCCGAGCGCCTGGCCGTTCCAGACGACCGGCTCCGCGATCCGCCTCGCCAGCGCCGTGGGGGGAATGAGCGGAAGGCCCGCCGCGGCGGCCAGGATGCAGATGGTGCGACGACGGGTGAACAGCTTAGCCATGATGATGTCCTTCCCCGTCGTCGTCGCTGGTTTCCGAAGAACCCGCAGAGGGGGGCTCCGTGCCGGCGCCGAGGATGTATTCCTTCGGCACGTCGGAGAAGCCGACGACACGCCCGCCGTTCTTCCAGGCGAATGTGCGCGCATCGTTCTCGGCGGAGAACGGCACGGCTTCTTCGACCCCCATGCCGCCGCGCGCGGAACTGCCGATCACGAAGAAGGCCTTGCGCGCGTCGACCCAGTTCTCCGCCCCCGGATGATCCCAGTTCGGCGCCTTGCTCATGTCGGACACGTAGATGGCGGCGATATCCTTCGGCTCTTCCGGCAACATGGTGAAGGCGATGGCGTCGCGTGCGGAAGAGAACCAGATCGGTTCGAGCACCTGTTGCAGCATGATCTGCCCCTTGGGGCCGGGATGTTCAAGGACGTTCATCCCGCAATAGCGGCCCATCGCCTCTGCCGTCAGGGCGGAGGGCGGCGGTGCTGCGGCACTTTCTTCCTTCCCGCAGCCGGCAAGCAGGAAGGACAGGGCGATAACCGTGGCGATGGCGAGTCTCATACTTCCCTCCTGGCGAAGATAAAGTTGGCGACGGCGAGCGGGACGAGGGTCCATAGTCCCAGCGCACCGACCAGAACGGGCGTGGAAAGCCGTGTATGGCCTGCAATGCCGCCCATGCCGGAAAGGGCGCTCGCGCCGCCCGAGCTGAGATTGAGCAGGCGATAGGCGTCGGTCGGATTGGCGACCAGAAGCAGGTCGAGCAGTCCTCCCGGCATGCTCTGCCCCTGGCCGGCGACCAGCGCGCCGAGCAGGGCCATGTCGTAGATCAGCACGAAGAACAGCCAGATGCCGATGGCGATGCCGCCCGCCGTGCTGCGTTCATTCGCGAGCGTGCTGGTCAGGTAGCCGATGGCGATGAAGACCGCGCCCAGCAGCACCGACGAGGCGACCATCAGTGCGAAGGATTGCCAGCTTCCGGCATCGATGCCTGTGCCGGTCAGCCTCAGCCCCAGCGCGGCGATGCCGTAGCCGAACAGGGTCGCGAAGGCGAGGATGGAGACATGCCCCAGGAACTTGCCGAGCATCACCGCGCTCCGGCTCAGCGGGTAGCTCAACAGCAGCAGCATGGTGCCGCGTTCGGCTTCGCCGACGATCGCGTCGTGCGAGATCAACAGCGCGATCAGGGGGACGAGGAAGATCGTCAGGCTGGAAAGGCTGACGACGACGACGTCGAGCCGGTTGATGCCGACGCTGCCGGTCGGCGCGCTTCCGAGGAATGACAGCGTCAGCGCGAGCGTTGCCAGCAGCAGCGTCGTGGCGAGGACCCAGCGATTGCGAAGTCCTTCCTGGATTTCCTTGCGGGCGATGATGAGGATATTGGTCATTGTGCTGCCTGCCCGTTCAGGAAATGCGCGTAGAGATCGTCAAGGGTGGGCTCGGCGATCGACAGATCGGTGAGCATCGCCGGGTTCGCGGTCACCTCGTGCAGCAGCGCGATCTTCTCCTCCGGCGCGACTTCCGCTTCGAAACGGCCCTGCGCGGTCCTGTTCCAGCGTCCGTCCGCAAGCCCCGGCGAAGCGTCGTTCGCGGGCCTGATGCTGATGCGGGTCGGCAGGCGCGCGATCCTGCGCAGCTCGTCCAGGGTGCCGTCCGCAATCTTGACGCCGCGATTGACGATGATGACGCGGTCGGCGCGGCCTTCCAGCTCGGTCAGGGCATGGGAAGAAAGCAGCACCGTCGTCCCCCGGCCGCTAAGCTCGGTGATGAGATCGTAAAAATTCCGCCTGAGCGCCGGATCAAGCCCGCTGGTCGGTTCGTCGAGCAGCAGGATGCGGGGTTCGCCGAGCAGCGCCTGTGCAAGGCCGAGGCGCTGGCGCATGCCTTTCGAATAGGTGCGCACCGGGCGGTCGGCCGCTTCCGGCGCCAGCCCGACACGCTCGAAGAGGGCGTCCATGGCGGCATGGGTCACGCGCTTCAGCCGGGCATAGAAGGCGAGCGTCTCGCGTCCCGTGAGGGTCATGTGAAAGGAAACGCTCTCGGGCAGGTAGCCGAGCCGCTGGCGGACCGCGAAATCGCCCGTCGCCGGGTCCTCGCCGAGAACCCTGACCGCGCCGCCGGTGGGGCGGATGAGGCCGAGCATCAGCTTGATCAGCGTGGTCTTGCCCGCTCCGTTGTGGCCGACCAGGGCGACCGTCTCGCCGGCATTCAGCGCGAAGGACATGTCCCTGGTCGCCTCTATCCCGGCATAGCGCTTGGAAACCCGCGTGAGTTCCACCGTGGCTGTCATTGGGCTCGTCTCTTTCCGATGACCGGCGTCATCAAGGGATGGCTGTCGACCACGCCGCCGGGCAGCAAAGCCGGGAATTGCGCCTGCGCCCAGCGGATGACCTGGACGGCCGGGCTGGTGGTCAGCAGCTTGGCCTGGGGGGCGGTCCAGAGGACCTTGTCGATCAGGTCGTTCGGCCGGTACGGGTTGTCGGCGATGCCGTCGCCGTCGAGGTCGAAGGCGGGATTGTCGCTCCAGTAGTTGCCCCGTCCGTCCTTCGACCAGTCCATGTAGCGCGTGCCGACATATTTGACCTGGTTTCGATTGTTGATGAAGGCGTTGCCGCTGATGGCATTGGCCTCGGAACCCGCCGTGAAATGGATGCCGATCGCGCATCCCTCGAAGAGATTGTCGGTGAAGCGGTTCTTGTTGGCGTTGTAGATGAAGACGCATTTTTCCGGGCCGGGACGCAGTCCCGCGGCATCCCCGTCCGCCGATGCGTTCTCTTCGGCCTTCGGCATGTCGGGATCGGCGTTGCGGTTCCCGCCGAGCAGCCAGCGGCTCGCCGGCTGCAGGCGCCCGAAGACCGAATTGCCCGTGATGACCGAGCCGTTCGCATAGTTGAGAAGCAGGCCGTGGTCGCGGTCGCCGTCCGACACGTTGCCGGTGATTTTCAGACGGTTGGAAAACATGATCGCGTAGCCGACGGAATTGCCGGTCGAGATGTTGTCGCTGACCTCGCTGTCGTTGGTGTACATGTAGTGGATGCCGAAGCGCAGGTCGCTGAACCGGTTGCGGCTGAAGACGTTGCGCTTGCTGGCCATGGTGGCGATGCCATCGCGCCCGTAGCTGATCACGTTGTCCAGCACCTGCGCGCCGGGCGCGTTCCAGACCGAAACGCCGTTGCCGGCCTCGCTGAGACGTTCGCCCCGCATTCCGACGATCTCGTTTCCCCGTGCGACGGAGCCGGCGGCGCCGTGCAGGTAGATGCCGAAGAGGTTGCCGGTGATCACATTGCCCTCGACGGTCGTGCCTGCGGCCGCTTCCGTCGCAAGCACGCCCGAGTCGAGCGCGGTCAGATCGCTGCCGGACCCGCTGATGGCGAGGTTGCGCACGGTCACGCCGGCCGCGTCGATGGTGATCACGCTGCCCTTGCCGTCGCCGATAACGCTCGCTCCGGCCTCGCCCGCAAGCGTCAGGGGTTTGCGGATCACGATGGGGCCTGCATAATCGCCCGCCTTCAGGGTAAGGAGATCGCCGGCACCGGCCGTATCGATGACCGCCTGCAGCGATTGCCCGCCTTGCGGCGAAACGGTGCGGTTTTCCGCATCGGCCATGGCTGGAAGGGCGGCCCAGAAGGCCGCCATCCCGATTGTCGTCATGATCGATCCTGGCCGCATCATGCCGTCTTCGGCTCGACGAACATGCGGCCCTTCATCTCCATGTGCATGGCATGGCAGAACCACGAGCAATAATACCAGTAGACACCCGGCTTTCTGGCCTTGAACGTCACGGACGATGTCGCCTGCGGACCGATCTCCATGTTGATGCCGTAGTTGACGATGGCGAAACCGTGGGTGAGGTCTTCGACCTCGTCGATATTCGTCACATAGACCGTGACCTCGTCGCCTTCCTTGACCGTGAAGGTTTCCAGGCCGAAGGCCGGGGCTGCCGACGTCATGTAGACACGGACCTTGTTGCCGTCGCGGATGACGGTGGAATCGAGGAGAAGGTCGACACCGTCGGCTTTCGCCTGCTTGACCGCGTCGGCGAAGAACGGGTCGTCGCGCTTCCAGATGCTGATCGGATTGATCTTGGATGCGTGGACGATCGTCGCGTCATGCGGTTCCGCAAATGTCGGGTTGTCGTGGACAAGCACCATCTGGTCGCCGGAGATGTCGATAAGCTGATCGTTCTCGGGTTTCAGCGGGCCGACGTTGAGATAGCGGTCCTTGGAGAACTTGTTCAGCGAGATCAGCCATTTGCCGTCGGCGTCCCTGGTCTGTCCCATGGACGTGTGATTGTGGCCGGGCTGATACTGGACGTCGAGCTTCTGGCGGATCGGATCGACCTTTTCGCCCTTGTAGGCGCGCTTGGCATCCTCGATGTTCCATTTGCAGATCTGGCTGTCGATGAACAGCGTCGTGTAGGCGTTGCCCTTGCCGTCATAGGCCGTGTGCAACGGGCCGAGGCCCAGTTCCGGTTCCGCGACGACCGTGTCGCGCGGCTTGATCTTGTCGGCAAAAAGGTCGTCGAACTTGCGCACGTCGAACACCGTTACGGTCGGCGACAGCTTGCCGTTGGCGACGAGATGGATGCCGTCCGGGGCGGTGTTCATGCCGTGCGGGCTGTTGGAGACCGGAATGTACCGCGTGTAGGGAGAGCCGTGGCGCCCGTCGATCACGGGCACACCGTTCATCTCCTTGTAATCGCCCTTGGCGACGGCATCCTCGATCCGCTTCAGGTCGAACACGACGATCCAGTCCTGCTCCTTGGCCATCATCTGTTCGAGATTGATGCCCTCCTCGGAATTGTAGCAGGTGGCGAAGCAATACTTGCCCTGGTAATCGGCATCGACGTTGTCGAGATTGCCGTCCACCATGACCTGCCAGGCGATCTTCATGGTTTCGCCGTCGATGGCCGTGAAGATGGCGTGATACTGCTTCGGATCGTCGAGAACCTTGCCGTCGTTCGGAATGGGGACGCGGTCCTCGCCGTTGGCGAAGACATAGCCGGTCTTCGGGTACTTCTGGACGCGCAGCCCGTGAACCGTGTGCTGGTTGGGAAGCTGGATGATCTTGTCGCATTTCATGACGTCGAGGCGAATACGGCACACGCGCGTATTGGCCTTGTCGTTTGCGAAGAGGTAGCGCCCGTCATAGGTGCCGTCCGTGAAGGACGGATGCGGGTGGTGGAGGTCGCCGTTAAGATAGGTGCCGCCCTGGTCCTTCAGGAACTCGACGGTTTCCGGCAGCAGGCCTTCGGTGAGGACCTTGCGGCTTTCGTTGGTGAGGCCCCAGCCGGTGGCGCTGCAGCGGTTGAAGACCGGCACGCGCATCAGTTCGCGCATGGAGGGGAGGCCGACAATGCGCACCTCGCCCGTCTGGCCGCTGGAGAAAAACACATAATATTCGTCCAGCTCGCCGGGCTTCACCTCGAACGACTGGCCGCCGGCCTTCTGTGCCAGGGCTGTCGTTGCGGTCGCGCCGGAAAGCGTGAGCGTGCCGCCAACGCCGGCCGCGCCGGCGACCGCGGCCATTGCGGTCGTCCCCAGTATCTGGCGTCTGTTCAGACGCGGTTGGCTGTGTTCGTCAGACATCTTGGTCTCTCCTTGGTTGGTCCCGTCACGCCGGCTGATCCGGCACGGCGTCAGAGCTGGTGATTGGTGCACCCTTGTAGGTGACCTGTGTTTTTGGGGGCGCTTCGCCGCGGGAGGCGGGCGAAGACAGCCTCATGAATTTCTCCCGCTTTTTCCGCACCTCGATCATGTGCGGACAGCGCTGGTCGTCCTGGTAGAGTTCCTGGCAGTGCATGCAGTAGATGCACTCGTTGACGTTGATCTGCCCTTCGGGATGAATGGCCTGCACGGGACATTCCTTGGCGCAGCGATGGCAGGGCGAGCCGCATTCCGGCCACCGCTTCAGCCATTCGAACATGCGGATGCGGCCGGGTATGGCGAGCGCGGCGCCGAGCGGGCAGAGATAGCGGCAATAGAAGCGCTCGATGAAAAGGCCGGCGACCAGCAGCGTGACGGCAAAGAGGACGAAGGGCCATTCGCGGGCGAATTTCAGGATGATCGCCGTCTTGAAGGGCTCGATCTCCGCGGCGGTCTCGGCAAGCGCCATCGAATAGAAAGACAGGCCGAAAAGTCCGAGGAAGATGATGTATTTGACCGGCCAGAGCCTTTCATGCAGCCCCCAGGGCAACTGGAGCTGCGGCACCTTCAGGCGCTGTGCGATCTTGTTGCTCAGTTCCTGGAGCGCGCCGAACGGGCACAACCAGCCGCAGAACGGCCCGCGCCCCCAGAAGAGCAGCGCGGCGGCGATCGAGGCCCACAGGATGAAGATGAGCGGGGCGGCAAGGAAGAATTCCCAGTTGAAGCCGGTGACGAGGGCGTTGGCGAACGTCAGGACGTTGACGACCGATAGCTGGGCATTGGCATACCAGCCGAGCCAGACGAGGACGAAAAGCAGATAGCCGTTGCGGACCCAGGCAAACAGTTTCGGCCGCCGGACCAGCCAGTCCTGAAAGAAGAAGATCACCGTCAGCACGAGCACGGCCGCGACCGTGATGCCGATTGACACGCGGTTCATCTGCCAGATGCTGATCCAGAGGGGCTGGCCTTCCAGCAGCGGCGCTGTCGAAGCCGTGGAACCGGCGCTGGTACTGGCGGCGGCCGCATTGGGCGGCGTTGCCGCCGGGCTGCTTTCGACCGTCACATAGGAGGAGGGAAGGGAATAGCCGAGGTTGTAGGGGAGGACGGATTTCTCACGGCCGCCGGCACTGCGCTGCACGAGAAGCTGCAGTTCCCATGGCTCGGTGACATCGAATGCGAACTCGCCCGGCACGATGAAGAGCGCGATCTCCCGCAGGTGCGGCGCGTCCGGCGCGGCAAAGGCCGCGAGCCTCGTGTGGTCGCGATCCCTGAAGCGAAGGCCCTGGCCGTTCTGCAGGAGTTCGATCCGGTCGAAGATGCCGCCGCGCACATAACCCGACCCCTTGAAGGAATAGGCGCCGTCGCCAGCCACGATGACCGCCGACTGTCCGGGTTTGAGCTTTGCCGTCAGGCGCTGATAGCCCTCGTCTCCCAGAAGCGTCCTGCCGATCGACGGGACGCTGACGGGGGCCATGAAGAGGTCGATGAAATGATCTTCGGGATTCTGGGTTTCCGGCTTCCCGGCGGCAACAGCCTGCCCGGACTGCCGGAACGCTTCCGACACTTCCGCGACCGTCAGGCGCAGGCTGCGGATCGAGCCGTCGCCGAGAAGTGTCTGCCAGTCGCTCACCCCGGTCTTGCTCGTATCGACCTTCCTGACTTCGGGAGCCGCGGCGGCGATGCGGCCGCCATCCGCGTTCAGCCGGTTGCTGCGGATGAGCTGGACCGCGGAGCGCACCACGCTGTCGCCCATCACCAGGACGGTCACGGTGGCGCCGCTGACGATATCGACCTGCGGCGGCCGTTCCGCGCCGGAAGCAACCCGTCCCATGTCCTTGCCGATCATGGCGTTCAGCGATGCGACCACCTTCTTCTCGGGTATGCCGATGAGAACGATCGGCTCCTTGTGATCGACAAGCTTGAAGCCCCGTATGACGCCTTTCGGATCGATGCCGACGACGATGCGGATGGGCTTGCCGGAATAACCGACCGAACTGGTGAAATCGGAATTGAGATAGGCGTAGCCAAGCAGTTTTTCACCGCCGAAGACCGGAACGATTGGCGGATCTCCCGCGACCGCTCCGAATCGGTCCGCCCCCTGAAAGAGTTCGCCCGGCTGGACCTTGCCGAGAAAGTCCGGAAGCTGCCCGGCGGCATGGCTTTGCGGGGCGAACATCAGAGCGACGAAGAAGGCCGCAAACCAGGCGAGCAGGATCAAAAGGTGCTGCGGAAAGGGCGATCTCTGTGGCATCTGCTCGGTCTTCTTTGAGTTGCGAGCAGAGCTTTAGGGCACCCGGAGGAATACTCTTTGCGCTAAATCAACTATAACATATGCATCTTTTTAGGGGTAAGAGGTGGCAGGCATTGGCGTCCGTCAGAGGGCGCGGACTGGTTTTTCGGGAGGAAGCCGAGCGGGCGGCCGGGAAACGGTCGCGATGCGGGGTCGCTGCGGAATCGTCCCCGTCCTGGGGCTCAGGCCGCCTGCCTGATGCCGAAATCCTCGGGTTTGAGCACCAGATCCTGCAACGTATGGCGATCCAGGACATCGAGGAAGGCCAAAACCGCGTCACCCAGGATGCCCCGCAGGCGGCAGGACGGGGTGATCCGGCAGGCATTGCCGGTCTTGAAGCATTCGACCATCGCAAAATCCGGCTCCGTGGCGCGGACAAGGTCGCCGATGCGGATTGCTTCCGGCGGACGGGCGAGCGCAAGGCCGCCGGTCCTGCCGCGTACGGCCCTGAGGAACCCCTTTCCGACGAGCAGCCGGGCGACCTTCATCAGGTGGGCGCGGGAGATGCCGTAGACCCGCGCGGTTTCCTCGATCGTGACAAGCCGGTCCTCATGGGCGGCAGCCATCATCATGAGCCGCATCCCGTAATCGGAGAAAAGCGTCAGTTGCATGGTCGGGCGACTTCCGTTCCGTCGGCGCTCTACGCGCAGTCAAAGCAGTTTCGTTTATATATGTGTTTTTCGACAGCTTCGAAATACGACGGAAGTTCGGGGAGAGACGCCTTTGTGATCGATGCGCGGTCGCGTTCCCCTTGAAGGGGACCGCGCAAGGGGGAGGCCTATGCCGGGATGGTCCCGGTCAGGAATCGGCCCTGCCGTCGAGCGCCTTGTCGGAGCGGGCGATAGTCTCTTCGTCCTCGACGCCTTTCTTGAACGCCCTGATGCCTTGCGCGACATCGCCCATCAGCTGCGGGATCTTGCCGCGGCCGAAAAGCAGCATGACGATCGCCAGCACGATCAACCAATGCCATGCACTGAACGAACCCATTTTCGAACTCCATCTTCGAGAGGGGACACGGGCCTTTCCGGCCGTATCCATGTCATATGATCGAATTTACGCCGAAGCGGCCGGGGCTGCTTGCTGCAGCGCAATCACGGCGGCGAATCCGGCAGGTGCTTCGACGCTGCCCGTGCCGTGCCCGTTGCCGGTCAGTCCAGACGGGCTCCGAGGGCCGTGTCGCGGGCGCGGGCGACCCATGCCGCCCCTTCGCGGGCATGGTGAAAGCCGTTGGACAGGGGAGCTGCGGGATAGATGTCGCCCAGCCCCTGGATGGCGTCGGCGGCATCCAGCCTGCCGTCCAGCACGGCGCGGTAGAGTTCGGCGACCGCCACCATGTCGCAATCCTGCGGCGAGAGCCGGATCGCCGCGATGCCGCAGCCGGCAAGCTCGGCCAGTTCGCCCGGCAATGCCTGGCAGGTGTGAGACACCGTCTGCACACCGTTCAGGACGAGGAAGGACTGACGGTCGAGCGTGTTGACCGGCAACCCGTCGGGCTCCTCGCCGCAGACGAACTGGCAATTGTCCTTGATCTTGCCTTTGGAGCGGGCATGGGCGCAACGCGCCGAAATCGCAAGCGGCATCCGGCCGAAGGCGAAGACCTCGAAATTCACGTCGGGGCCGTCGGCGACGATCCGCTCGACGGAGGAGAACGGCAGTTCCGGCGGAAGACAGATGGTTTCCGCGCCGCGGCTTGCCAGCAGTCTCGCGGTCGGCGCATTGTAGACGTTGACGAGCGGCCCGACGCTGTGCGGCTTGCCGCCCAGCAGGCCGAGCGCGGAAAGATCGTTCGCCTCGACCGGATGGTCGCTTCCCGCGATCAGCTCCCGCATCTGGCGACTTTCCCGTTCGAGCGTCACGAGGGCGAGCGTCGAGAGCACGACGGTCTTTCCGGCGGCCTCCAGCCGTTCGATCACTTCGGCGATATGCGGTTCGATGAAATGCTGGCGCTTGGAACAGACGGTCTCTCCGATGACCACACGATCGAATGGCGACTCGTCGGCTATGCGGAAATGGAAATCGCGCCACTTCGGCCCGTCCCACAGATAGTAGACCGGCCCCATGGTGAGGGCGACGGAAGCGTTTCGGCTCATGTTCATCTCCAGCGTTTCTCGTAGGCGCCGGACGTGGTCTTCTGGCCCTCGCTCAGGCTGCGCAGGCGGGCAAGCAGCGCGGCGCGCCTGGCCGGGTCCGCCGACAATGCCTTTTTCAAGGTCGACACCACTTCGGCGACATAGGCCTTGCCGCGCTGGCGGCCCTCGATCTTCAGGGCGCTGACGCCCGCAGCCGCAAGCGCGTCGATTTCTCCCATCACGTCGAGCGAGACCGGGTCCTCGAAAGCGTAGGCCGGACTGTCGGCGATATCGAAGCGTCCCTTGCAAAGGGTCGGGTAGCCTGCGGCCTCGCCCGCCGGGAAGCGGTTGATCGTGTAGTCCCCGAGTTCGGAAACGAGTTCGTTGCCTTCCTGACGGTAGCGGACATGGCTTGCAGGCGAGCAGACGCCGTTCATGTTCGGCGACTTGCCGGTCGCATAGGAGGACAGCGAGCAGCGTCCCTCGGCCATGACGCAGAGGCCGCCGAACACGAAGACCTCGATTTCGCAGCGAATCCGGGGCGCGATCCGGGCGATGTCGGCGATGGTGAGCGTCCGCGGCAGCACGACGCGTTTGGCGCCGAAGGCATCGACGAGGAAATTGATCGCATCGACGTTCGAGGCGGAGGCCTGGACCGATACGTGCAGCCTCTGTCCGGGATAACGTTCGGCGACATGCGCCATGAGGCCGAAATCGGCCAGTATCAGCGCGTCGGCGCCGAGCGACACGGCATCCGCGGCACCCCGATACCAGAGATCCTCGTCTCCGGCCCGCATGAATGTGTTCAGCGCCACGAAGGTCTGGGTGCCATGACGGCGGGCATAGGCGATGGCGTCCCGCAACTCCTCGCGGCTGAAATTGAGGCCGGGGAAATTGCGGGCATTGGTCTCGTCGCGAAATCCGCAATAGACGGCATCGGCGCCGGCATCGACCGCCTCGCGAAACGCGGCCGGCGTGCCCGCAGGACAGATCAGCTCCATGGGGAAACCTCATCGGCAAGCGCACGGCGGCGGATATCCTCGGCCACCTTGCCGAAAAGCGGCGCGAGCGGACCGGCAAGGGTGGACAGGTCGCGCGGCAGGTCTATGTCGGCGCCATCGAGCGCATTGCGCATCGCGAGCATGGCCTCCATGTCTCCGGTGACCGAGAGGTTGCGCGAGAAGAACAGTGCATCCGCATCGCAGCGCCCCTCAAGGAGCGCCAGCAGCATGAAAAGAGGGCCTTCCACCGAGGCATCCGCCGGCCGCCGGCCGGAATCCCTGCGGATGACATGGATCGCCGGCTGTCCGGGCTCGACCTCGAAAACGAGCGGAAGGTCGCTCGGCAGGAAGGCGAAGCGTTTTGCCCGATGCTCGCCCAGCCGCTCGAACAGGCCGGGATGTTCCTTCATCACCCGGCGGAACAGCATGCCCGTCACGCGTTCGATCGCCGCAAGCGGCATATAGTTCAGGGGAATGGCGAGCGCGCGCGGAAATTCCATGGTCTTACATCCTGCTGAAATGCCGGTGCAGACTATCGGCCGGCGCGGCGTTCGTGTTTGCGCCAGCTCAAAGACCGGTGATTGTCGCGGCGGGAAGATTTGAAATTTACCCGGTTTCACAGACGCGGGAATCCTGCCGTTGTTTGCGGTCCGGCAAAGAAGGCGGTGGCCGGGTTCCGCATAAGACCGGTCGGCCGGGAATGAATTGCGGCATCATGGCATGACGCCGACATTCCCGGAGTTGCCGTTCATGCGTTTGTCCGATGTCGCGATCACGAAGAGAATCCTGCTTTCCGTCTGCCTGCCGCTGCTTCTGGTCGCATGGCTTTCCTATGACAGGCTCGACGGAAGCCTCGCCGCCTACCGCGATGCGGAGCGGCTTGTCGGTGTCGCCGAACATATCTCGAACATAGCCGAAGCCATCCACCAGTTGCAGACGGAACGCGGCGAGACCGCGACCCTGCTTGGACGGAGGAACCCCGATATTCCGGATCGCCTGAAACGAACGCGCATCGATGTCGACCGGTGGGTCTCGACCGTCGTCGCGGGGGAAGGCGCGCAGGCCGGCATATCCCGAGAGGAATTCGCGGGCCTTACGGGATTTCGCCGGCAGGTCGATGAAGAGGCCGTGACCTCGGACGAAAGCGCCCTCTTCTATACCCGCCTGATCGACCGGCTTCTCGGCGCCTCGCGCGCGCTGGTCGCGCAGGATGCGATCGGCGAGCTGACCGGCAGGATCGCAGCCTATAACCAGCTTTCAAGGGCCAAGGAATTCGCCGGCCAGGAACGGGCGCTCGGCAATGCCGCAATCGCCTCGGGTCATATCGATGCCGCCAAGATCCTGAGACTCTCCTCGCTTTATGGCGGGCAGGCGATTCTCCTCGACGAATTCAAGACCGCCCATCCCGCCTTTGCAACAGAAGTGGAGGACGTCCGCCCGGACCGGGATATGGTACTCGCGTCGATGCGCCGGAGCCTGCTTGCCTCGGGTGCCGCGGCGGATCTTTCCGGCTGGGACGCGGCCCGGTGGCACGGAGCGGCGACCGAGCGCATCAACGCGCTGCACGTCATCGAGGAGAAGGTGCTGGAAGCGCTTCGTGCGGAGGCTGCGGCCCGGGCGCAGCACGAGCTGCGGACCCTCATCGTCGCGGGCGTCGTCCTGGGGCTCGCGATCGGCGTGGCGGTGACCCTGTCGGTCTCGATCGGCTTCGGCGTGGTGCGCCCGCTGAAGCAATTGACGGGAGCGGTCGAGCAGCTTGCCGGGGGCGAGGCCGACGAGGTCTCCGTCGCCGTCAACTCCAGGGACGAGATCGGCGCCCTGGCGCTTGCGGTGCGCCATGCGATCGAAGCGGCCCGGAAAAGGGCGGCGCTTGAGCGTGAAGAGGATTTTCGGCGCGCGGCGGAAAGACAGAAGGAGGCGGAGATCGTCGAGCAGGAACGGGCAGCGCGCTCGCGCGAACTCGAGCACGCCCTGCATGCGCTGGATCGCGGACTGCGGGAGCTTGCAGGCGGCAACCTGCGCTATCGCATCGGGCAGGAACTCGCCTCCGGGCTCGAGCCGCTTCGCCTGACCTACAACCGCTCGACGGAGACGCTGGAAAACCTCGTATTCCTTGCCGGGAACAATGCCCAGTCGATCGATGACGCCTGCGCCGACCTGCATGTCGCGGCCGATGACCTTGCCCGCAGGACCGCAGGCCAGGCGGCCGCCCTGGAGGAGGCGGCGGCAGCGCTGGAAGAGGTGGCGACCGCGGTGAAAATGTCCGCCGCGGGTGCGGAGGAAGCGAAACGCTCGGTCGGCACGGCCAATTCCGATACGTCCGACGCGGCGAGGATCGTTTCCGACACGGTTGCCGCCATGCAGGAGATCGCCAGGTCCTCTCACCAGATCGGCCAGATCATCGGCGTCATCGACGAGATTGCCTTCCAGACCAATCTGCTGGCGCTCAACGCGGGCGTGGAGGCGGCCAGGGCCGGAGAGGCGGGCAAGGGTTTTGCCGTCGTCGCGCAGGAAGTGCGCGAGCTTGCCCAGCGCTCTGCAATGGCCGCCCGCGAGATCAAGGGGCTGGTCGAACAGGCCTCGCGGGATGTCGCAGGTGGCGTCGGCCTCGTCGGACAGGCCGGAGAAGCGCTGCACGGCATCGAGCAGCATGTGCAGATGATCAACCGGCAGGTCGGGGCGATCGTGCAGTCATCAAGGGAGCAGTCGGTCGCGCTTGCGGAAATCACGTCGACAATCGGCCAGCTCGACCAGATAACCCAGCAGAATGCCTCGATGGTGGAGCAGACGAATGCCGCGACCCAATCTCTCGCCGGACAGACGGAGAAGCTGAGGACGCAGCTCGGCGCGTTCCGGACCGGGGAGGGGCGTGATCGCGCCGGGGAGCTTCACCCCCTTGCCGCGGCATGACGGGAGGCGGCTGACGCGGCCTTTCCGCTCGGCATGAGTAGGCGGGAAGCATCCCGCTTGCCTGGACCTTTTGCCCCAAGCTTCAATGCTGGGCCTGCGGCGTGGGAGAGGTTCCGGTTACGCGAGTATCTCGCGTCCCTCGGCTTCGGCGATCAGAAGCGTTTCTATGATGAGTTTCTCGGAGAGGACGTGCCTGCGAACGCTTTCCAGGAACCCCTGCAGCATGTAGCGGACGGAGCCCGCCTGCGGCGGGCCGGCATTTTCGGCGAGCGCCTTGAGGGTCTGCGCGACCTCCTCGCAAGCCAGCACGTCGCAGCGGTGCTCGGCCTTCAGCTGTTCGATCAGCGTCGCGGCGAAATGCGAGCCGGCGTTCCTGTCGAAATCCGGGAACAGTATCCGTTCCTCCATCCGATGGGTCTGCCGCAGGAGCGGAACCATGACCTGCGATGCGTTGAGGCAGGCGTCGCGATCCACCTCCTGGGGAAGGGAGAATGCGATCTCCTCCAGCGCGAGGCAAAGCGCCATCAGGGCCTCATGGTTACCTTCGAGTTCGGCCAGGTCATGCGCCTTCAGGTTTGCATTTGCGGACATGCTCGTCTCCTCATTGACGTGGATATGGGGACGTGGATACGGGGGCATGACGGGCGACCGGCCTCGCGCCGACCGTCAGGGCCGCGGCAAAGGTCTTCCGCGAAGAACCGCCACGGATTCGTTTCCGACCTCGCCCTCCGTGGTCAGGATGGCGCGCCACATGCGGTTTCCGATCCGGACACTCAGCCGGCACGTTCCGGCATCCTCGCCTTCGCCGCGCTCGACCGAACTCGCGACGAGACCCTGCCGGATTTTCCGCCTGAATTCCTCGCCCGACAGCCCGAACCGTCCGGCGAGCTCTCCGGATTCCAGGATGAAATCTCCATTGGGGTCGCGTTCGATGCGCATGGCTCTTCCCTTTCCGGTATGTGGGGCCGGTATGTGGGCCTGGGAGGTGGGACGGAACCCGGCCGGTCAATTCCCGCCGGCCCACCCCCCGAACCCCGTGTCAGCCCGCCGGTTGCGAGGTTTTCTCGAACCGCGGAAACAGAACCGCGTTTTCGAGGTGCATATGGACGACGAGGTCGTCGGTGAACTTGCGCAGTCCCGTGTAGAGCGCGGTCCAGGAGCCGCACGCCCCCTGCGGCAGGGCAAGGCCGTGGGTGACGTGCTCGATCGCCTGCAGGTGCTGGGCCTCGTCGTCGTGTTCGTGCCGCATCTCGGTGATCGGATGGACGATCATCGGGCTGCCGCCCCGCTGCATCATCGGAAAGAGCACCTGCTCCTCCTTCAGCATATGGCTTTCGAGTTCGTCGCGCAGCCTCGTCAACGTCTCGGAAAGCCCGATCGGTGCGGAAGGATGGGCGCCGTGCACCCGTTCCACCTTCTGCGCCAGGGGAATGAGCCAGCCGAGCTCCTCGCGGTGTGTCGCATGATATCTCCTGAGGATATGGGCGATCAGCGCCGATGTCTCGTCTGGCGCGTTTCGTCCGGCCGACGCTTCGAGGGTTTCGAGGTCGGCGATCAGGTTATCGAGCGAAAGTCCCGCCTCCTCGGCGGCCTGCGCAAGCGGAACGTTCCCGCCGCAGCAGAAGCTGATGTCGTGGCGTCGGAAGAGTTCCGCCGCACCCGGCAGTTCCGCGGCGATCGCGGCAACCGTCTTGTCCGGACTGATTTCATTCATGCTCTGCTCCTTCATGGTGAAGCACCGGAAACGTTCCGGCGCGGGTTGCCTTCCGCCGCGCCTTCATGGCGAAGCCTCTCCGAGGCCGAGCGAGGCCCATATCCGGTCGACCTTTTCGACGACCTCGGGAGACATGCGGAGAACGTGGCCCCATTCGCGATCGGTTTCGGGGCCGAGCTTGGTCGTCGCGTCGAGGCCGAGCTTGCCGCCGAGCCCGGATTGCGGCGAGGCGAAGTCGAGATAGTCGATGGGGGTCCCGTCCACGATCAGGGCGTCGCGGCCGGCATCGAAGCGGGTGGACAGCGCCCAGATCACGTCGGGCCAGTTCCTCACGTCGATATCGGGGTCCACCACGATGATGAGCTTCGTGTAGCTGAACTGGGGCAAGGTGGACCAAAGGCCCATCATGATGCGGCGCGCATGGCCCGGATAGCGCTTGTCGATCGAAACGACCATGGCCCTGTAGGAGCAGGCCTCCGGCGGAAGCCAGAGGTCGCGGATCTCGGGAAACTGCCGTTTGGCGAGCGGAATGTAGAGCTCGTTCATCGCCTCGCCGAGCCGTGAGGGCTCGTCGGGAGGCCGGCCGGTATAGGTCGAGAGATAGAGGGGATCGCGGCGCGTCGTGATCGCCGAGAGGGAGACGACGGGAAAGGTCTCGACGGCGTTGTAATACCCCGTGTGATCGCCGTAAGGCCCTTCCTCGGCGGTCTCGGTGGCGGAAACCATGCCTTCGAGGACGATTTCCGCCTCGGCCGGAATGGGAAGCTGAACCGACAGCGCGGTTGCGGTTTCCTGCCGCCGGCCCTTGAGGACCCCGGAAAAGGCGAGTTCGCTCATGGTGTCGGGCAGCGGCATCACGGCGGCGAGGATGGTGGCCGGGTCGGCGCCGATGACCACCGCCACCGGCATGTCGCGGCCGAGCGCCTGCCACATCCTGTGATGTCTCGCGCCGCCCCGGTGGGCGAGCCACCGCATGATCAGTCGGTCCCTGCCGAGTTTCTGCATCCGGTAGACCCCGACATTGATGTCCGTCGGGTCGTCCGGCGCGTGGGTGATCACCAGCGGCCAGGTGACGAGGGGGGCGGGCTCGCCCGGCCAGCAGGACTGGATCGGCAGCCGGTCGAGGTCGATATCCGCGTCCTGCCACACGATCTCCTGGCAGGGCGCATGCGACACCGTCCGGGGGTTCAGCGCCAGCGCGGCCTTCAGGTGCGGGAGCTTCAGCCATGCGTCGCGAACCGATTTCGGCGGACGGGGTTCGCGCAGTTCGCCCAGGAAGGCCGCAAGCCCGGAAATGCCGCCGGCCTTGAGCCCAAGACCCCATTCTATGCGTTCGCGCGTGCCGAAGAGGTTCGCCAGCAGCGGCATGGGGTGAATATTGCCGGATGCATCGACCGGCTTTTCGAAGATCAGCGCCGGTCCGTGATCGGCGAGGACCCGGCGATGGATCTCGGTGATCTCGTGCACCAGCGATACGGGCTCGCATATCCGCTTCAGCCGCCCCCTGCTTTCGAGGTGGGCGACGAACTCCCGCAGGCTGGCATAGCGGCGGGGAATGGCGGCATCTTCTTTCATCGCCGTGCTATGCGGAAGAAAACGACGGCTGTCTTTGCGCGGGCGCAAACTCGGCCCGGACCGATTGCCGCGCATGCCCGGTATGGGCTCTGTATAGGCCCTGTATGGGCACTCCCGTCTCCGTTGCGGAAATTGCAGGCTTCGGCTGCGGAGGCGATGCAGCCTTTGTTCATTCTCTCCTGACGCGGCAATTGACGCTGCTTTGACGCTGCTTTGACAATGGCGCGCTACAGCAGCAGCCTGGAGGTCGGAATCGATTTCCGGAGAGATTCAATAAGTTAGGCTGTCCTTATGTATCCGGTCGGATGCTTGGGGCTTCAGGGCCCTGCTCTCGCAGGGTGTCGAGGGGATGATCTATTGATGCTGCAGCTTTCCGAGAGCTACAACGTTAGCATGCGCCGAAGCTTCGATGCGCCTGCCGCGTGCTTGCCAGGAACGGCGTTTGTGTCAGATTACCTGTCAAAGGGCGGGTCGGGGAGCCGCCGGATTGGCACACTGGGCACAACGAGAGCGGGGCCGGTGGATCGCATGGATGAAAGTCATGTCGCATTCCGGATGTACCTGCTTGGCCCGTTCAGTCTTGTCGACGGCAGGGGAAGGCCTGTTGCGCCCAAATCCCAGAAGGCCCAGGCGATCCTCGCCATGCTTGCCCTTTCGGCGCGCGGCTCGCGCTCCCGGGTCTGGCTCAGGGACAAGCTGTGGAGCGATCGCTCCGAGGACCAGGCGGCCGCGAGCCTGAGGCAGGCCCTCCTGGACATCCATAAATCGCTTGGTTCTGCCCGCGACCTGCTCGTCGCGGACAAGAACACTGTCTGGCTGGACATGGACAGGATTGAGCTCGACACGGATCTGATGCTCCGATCGGAACGTCTGGCGGACCAGATCACGGACGAGCTGCTTGAAGGGATCGATATCCGCGATCCCGAGTTCGAGGACTGGCTGACCCTCGAAAGGCAGAACTGGGACCGGCGCATCGAGGAAGGGCGGGTGCAGGATGCCTTCGAGCCAAGGCAGGAGCCCAGCCGCGACATCAACAGGCAGTCCGCCCTTCTGCCGGTGACGGGTGGCCCGAACGGACGCCATGCGGGAATGCCGGCCAAGGCGGCGGGGGGCGGTTCGGGCAAGCCTCCCTCCTCCGACGACGTGCAATGGACCGTCGCCTTGCAGCCGCCGATCGTCATCGGGGCCGGTGAGGGCGGCCAGATTGCCGCGCTGAGGTTCCAGAACCTGCTCGCCAAGGCGATTTTCGACGGGTTGGGGATCGGCATCACCGATCTCTCCTTCGATCCGCTGCCTACGGGCGGACAGGACCGGAAGGCGGGCCTTCCCCTCTGCCTCCAGTTGCGGCTGACCTTCGACGGCAGCACCGTCCTGATCGAACTGGCGATCAAGAACCTGCTCGACAGCCGGATATTGTGGCTGGGCAGCCGCACGATCGGCCGCCCGCAGATCGAGCGCGCCGAGTTCGGGGTTTCGGCCGCCCTTATCAGCCAGGCCGTCGACCAGTTGTCGATGTTCCGCGAGGTGAGCATGGGCGACGAGCGGGTCGTGCGCGGCGGCATGCTCATAGACGCCGTCAACGCGATCTTCCGGCTGTCGCGCGGCGATCTCGAAAACGCGGAACGGCGCCTGCAAGAGCAGATCGAGTACCAGCCGCGGCCTTCCGCTTTCGCCTGGCTGTCCTTCATCCGGACCTTCCAGGTCGGCCAGCGCTTCAGCGCGCTCGATGCGCATGTGATCGAGGAGGCCGAAGCCTATGCGCGCAAGGCCCTCGAACTCGATCCCCATAATTCCGTTTCGCTTGCCCTGGTCGGGCATGTGCATTCCTTCCTGTTCCGCGAATACGACTATGCGGCCGGCCTGTTCGAGAAATCGATCCGCCTCAATCCGGCCCTGCCGCTGGGCTGGGATCTCTATTCCATGCTGCATTGCTATGCGGGGCAGCCGGACAAGGCGATCGCGATGACCCGGTGGGTCCAGGAACTGGGGGTCTACAGTCCCCACAAGTATTATTTCGACACGACGAAATGCATCAGCGCGGGGCTGGCGGGCGACCATGCCGCAGCGATATCTTCAGGCGAGGACGCGTTGCGCGCGAGGCCGAACTTCAACAGCCTGCTGCGCTACCTCGTTTCCAGCCATGCCCATGCCGGCAATCTGGATACCGCACGCCATTACCTGGAACGGCTGGAAACGGTCGAGAACGGATTTTCCATCAATGCGTTTCGCGGCAGCGGTTATCCCCTGCTCGACACGGGGGGTGGCCAGCACCTGATCGACGGGCTGCTCAAGGCCGGCGCCAGGTTCCGCTGACGCAGGAGCAATTCACGATACTTCATTGCAGGAGGCTGGGATATGGAAGTGGAAGCGACTCCCGATATGCAATCAAAAATTGTATCATTTCTGAACACATACAAGTTCAGGGTTGAGCCGGACACGGTTCTGCCCTGCGAGCCGAGATTGGCCGAGCCGCCTCCGGTGCCCCCGGTGATTGCGGATACCCCGCCGCCGCCGGCTGCCGCGCCTGACGAGGACGCTCCTCCGCAGGCGGGGCCGATGAGGGTGGCGATGGCGGCAGCCTCGGTTCTCAACAAGAGCGTGGCGAACAAATCGGCGCTCAACAAGGTTTCCCTGAACAAGAATAAGAACAAAAACAAAAACAAAAACAAGAATAAGAACAAGTCGACACTGGACGGCGCGAGCCTCGGCGTGTCGCAGCTCATTCCGGCGTTCGAGCTGCGCCGGCTGCACCAGCAGCCGTCACGGAACGCCTTCACGGCGGCAAGGCGCTTCACCTGGGAGATGCTCGACATCGTGCCGCCGCCCGGTCCGGATTACACGCGGCTGGAAACGGCGGTTCTGCTTTCCATGCAGCGCCGCGACCGGGAGCGGGCGAGGCGGCTGCCGGATATCCAGCTGGAGGCGACGATCTCGGTTTCGGAATTCACCCGTGCGCTCTACATAGAGGACCTCGGCGGGTTCGAGCAGACGGAGGGGTTGTTCCAGGCCATCCTGACCGCCTGCGAATATGTGGGACTGCTTTACAAGAGCCAGTTCAACAGGCTTCGGCCGAACCAGTTCGAACCGCTGCTGCGCCCGCTGCTGGCCGTGCCGGTGCACGAGGCCTATCCCAGCAACCATGCCTTCCAGTGCTTCTCGATCGCCTTCGCCTTTGCGACGATCCTGCCCGAACATCCGGCGACGGACGAACTTGCCCGGATCGCCCAGAACGTGGCTGAAAACCGGGAATGGGCGGGATTGCACTATCCGAGCGATACGCAGGCCGGCCGCGACCTGGCCCGGCGCTTCGCGCCCTACCTGCACGACGCTTTCGGGCCGCTGTTCCTGGCGGTTCACGACGAATGGGTTTGAGGCCGGTTTCATTCTTCCGAGATCAAGGAGGTCATCATGTCTGACGAACTGGAAACGCCGCAGGCGACGCCGGCGAACTACTATTACCTGTGGCATCTGAGCGCCCTGGGGGTCATCGACGCCAATTACGGTCCACCCCCGATCGCTCTGCCGCCCGAGGACGAGAGCGCAGCCCGCCAGGTTCCCGATCCCGCCATCGGCGGAACCGTCTGGGATACGATCGCCGCGGCCGGTCCGATCCGCCCCGCGCGTGTCGCGCTGATCGACGTCGGGGTGTCGCTGGACCATCCCAATCTGGCGACGCGGCTCGACCGGCAAGCCTCGATAGACCTGACGACCCATCGTTACGGCGCGCGCGTCGCCGACATTCTCGATACGACCACCTCCTTCGATCTCGAAGAGAAGCAGGCGTTCTTCGCCGGCCTGAACATCGCTCCCCTCGGCAATCTCGGCCTGTCCAACGACGACAGGGAATATCTCAGCGATATCGTCGCCGAATATGCGGCGTCCGAAGGCGTGGTCCGTCGTCTGTATTATCCGGAGTCGCTGTTTGCCTCGCACGGCACCTGCTGCGCCGGCCTGATCGTCGGGGAACCGGCGGCGGCGGCAGGCGAGGAGGGACCGTCCTTGCCGCCGGAAGGCGCATTCTTCACCGACGGCGAGGCGCCTTGCCCGGGCGGCAACCGCAATACGCTCCCTTATTTCGGGGTCGATCCCTTCTCGCGGCTCATTTCCATCCGGACCTCCTTCGAGGACGACGCCCGGCAGTTCATCGCCGCGTTCCTCTATGCCTACCATCAGCGGGCCGATGTCATCGTCCTGCCCCGGGGCCTGCCGGACCCGGAACGCAGCCGGGTGCTGCCCAAGAACGAGCTGAAAGCCGATCTCGAACGCTGGAAGAACCAGGACGCGGCCGATCTCTTTACGCGCATCGCGTTCGCCGACCAGGGTGCCGCCGAGCTGGAGCCCAAGGCGCCGCAGAAGGGCTCCAACCCGGATCGCGTGTGGCATATCCTGAAGCAGCTCATCCTCGGCATCAGCCAGCATATCCCGATCGTCTGCGCGGCGGGAAACAGCGGCGAAAGCCAGCTCATCTATCCGGCCAGCCTTTCCGCCGACAACAATGGCATCATCTCGGTGGGAGCCGTCACGGTCGAAGGTTTCCGCTCGGGCTACAGCAACTATGGCGAGGGGCTGACCCTCGTCTCGCCGTCCGATGACGGGGAGGTCTTCAACCGCCATCAATTGCGCGTCAACCGGCTTTCGCCCTTCGCGGCGCAACACGACTATCGGGCGTTTGCGATCCGGGAATACCAGTATTCGCATTTCTCCCTGCTGACGACCGATCTCTCCGGGGCATTCGGTTATGACAAGGGGGCCGATCCCTGGTCCGCGGTCGTGCCGTTCGGAGCCAATCCGGGCATCGGCGGCGGTTATTACACCGGCTTTGGCGGAACGTCCGGCGCATCGGCGCAGGTGGGAGGGATCTGCGCCCTGATCCAGCGGGCGTACAAGAGCAGGCACAATGCGAACTCGCGGCTTTCCGGTCCGAACGTCAAGTCGATCCTCCAGGCGGCGTCGCGCCTGGATACGGCCGTCGCACCGGGGATAAGGAGCCTGACCGCCGACTGCATGAACGCCGATGGTGAAGACGCCCTCGACATGACCTATTTCTTCGGTTCGGGCCTGCCCGACGTACGCGAGGCGGTTGCCGCCGCATTGGCGCTTTGATCCGCCGCGCCTGTCCGGCGCGGCTGAAAGTCCCTGATCCATAACGAAAAGTGTGAGCGGATTGCGAGAACCGCTCACACTTTTTTGGCGAGTCCCTGCGGGGACTTTGTCCAATTCACGAATCTTTTCACGGAATTTTGACGCGGTGCTGGCGAGCCACTGACGGGTTGCCGGCAATCTCCTCCCAGCAAACGATCTCGGGTTACAGCCGGATACACGGCGATGGGAGACGGCCATGACCAAGTCGACGCTGCGGAAATACGGGCCGCCTCCCACCTTTCGCAGACACCCGCCTTTCGTCGGCCGAAACGGTTCCGTTCTCAAGCGTAGGCCCAGACCCGTTCCCTGATGGCCGCCCCTTGCCGGGTGGCGGATTCACTGCGGCGCTGACGCGCCCCAACGGTCATCTTTGAAAACTCCCCGAGCCGGGAGAGAAGGAAGCCTTCGATGTCTGCTTCCCATATCGACCAATTGCCGGATCAGGCGCGGATGCTTCTCCGGTGCAACCCGCTCCTTTCCAGCGCGGCCTTGCTGGAAACGGTTGTCGGCCGCAGCCTGTCGAGGCGGCGGGACCGTTACGCCCGCACGCTCGCAGCCGTTTACGAACGTCCCGGCTGCCGTGGAAGAGTGGAGGCGCTCGCCGGCCATTTTCCGGACCTGGCCGAGGGCGGATACCGGCATGCCGACGAACTGCCGCCAGGCCCCGGCATCCTGCCAGTGAAATGCGATCCCTACCGGTCCTCCGCCCTGGCGGCCTGGATGGACGGGCTGCAGCTTGGGCTGGAATGGCTTGCCCACGGCGCCAATGCGCATGTTCTCGACCATTATCTGCGGCCTGACCTGGTGGCCGGCGATCTTGCGACGGAACGCAGGCCGGACCGGCAGCTTGCCTGCGGCATGGGCCTTGTCGACATCAACAGGCTGATGGGAAGCAGGGTGATGCCGCGGTGCGTCGCCCGGAGCCTGCCGGACTATTTGGGGCGCGACTATCTGCGGCCGGGCGAGGCCGACCTCGACCGGATCGCCGATCATCTCGACAAGGCCCTTGCGCTCGCGGCGGAGGTCGACCCGAAAGGTTGCGATCTGCTGGTCGCGAGCCTTCACACGCTGCATGTCGGTCTCCGCCACGATCCATCGGGCTGCCTTTACAGCTTCAACGGGCTGCCGGGCAGCCTGGTTGTCGTCTTCTCCACGGAAAGGCTCGACGATGGCGACCATGCGGCCACCGCTGCCCAACTGCTGCACGAGGCGGGACATATCCTGCTCGGGCTGAACGTCACCTCGGCGGCGGCGCCCCTGCCGGGGGAATTTCAATACGTGGCGCCCGACAAGAATGATTTGCAGACGCTCGAGAGCATCCTGCACACGGCCTACACCATTCCCTGGGAGTGCGCCGTTCGCATGGCATGCCTGCCCTTCAGGGCGCGATCTGAGCAATGCGCGCGGGAAACAGCCCTTATTATTGCGTATGCCGCGCGTCAGATTCCGCTCATCGACATTGCCCGAGAAGGAATCGGGCGTCTGGGCGGCGATGTCCTTCCTGACCTCCGGGACATCGCCGCCATCCCTTCCTGGAGCGCCGGAATTCTGGCTCTGGTCGACCGGCTGCTCGAGCACGAGCCCCCGGCGCGGCGCCAGGCGCATTATGCCGAGCGCCAGCGCGTGCTCGATCATCAGGCCTGGGCCACCGGGCAGATGCTCCTGCGCGGCAAACAGCCCGTCGATCCGAGACTGGGTCGCCGCGAGCTGGACCGCAGCAGCCGGGCCTTGAGCCTTTGGTACGACGGCAGGCTCCATGTGATGCGCCGGGCCGGCTGCCAGCCGGGCGTCAAGGACTATGGCCGCCATATCCAGGCGATCGGGGTTTTCGCCGGTTCCGGCGACCCCGTTGCCGGTTGAACGAGATCAATAGGGAGGGCCGATGCGATGAAAGAGGATTGCAACACGCGATCGAAAGTCGGCGGCCGGGGCCAGCCTGGAGCCGGCGCCCGACCCATGCAGGGGGCGGGCCGGAAACGTTCCGGCCTGCCACGCGATCCATCCGTCCGGTGCTTTCCCCTCGGCGCCGATGACGTTGTCCGGGGTGAGTCTGCAGTCCCCGGAGCAACCCTCCGCGCCTCTCCGGAAGGCGCGGAGGTGTTGAGGAAACCGGCGAGAACCGCGGCCTCGACCAACCGGAACGTTGTTTTCCTGTCGGATTTCCGCGCCGCGCCGCGCGGCGGGACTGGCCTGGAGGAGACGGATTTCGTGATCGTCGGATGCGGCGGCCTGGGTTCCGGCATCGCGGCCCGGCTCGCCGCGGCAGGCGCCCGGCATTTCTTCCTGGTGGACAACGGCCGCATCGACGACGGCAACCTGAAGCGGCTCTCCTGGGCTGCGGCGGAAGACATCGGGGAGCCGAAGGCCGACAGGCTCGCCAGCTATCTGGCGTCACGGTTTTCCGCTTCGGTCGTCACCTTGCCCGAAGCTGCGGAGGAGCTGGAGGCGGTGCGGCTGGTCATGGCCCATGTGCGTCGCCCCTTCCTGATCTTCGCGGTCGACGACGCGCGGCTCGGCCGGCGGCTCGTCGCCGCCTGTCACGCGGCCCTGCCGGAGCCTCCTCCCTATCTGTATGTCGGACCGGTTGGCGCCCGGAGCGTCGTGGGGCCATTGGTTGCGGGGCCGGACGATCCCTGTCCGTTCTGCAGTTCTGCGACCGACGCGGCCGGCGACGGCGAGGTCCCGGCTTCCGATCTGCCTGCCGACAAGGCCCCGATTGCCGGCCTGGTGATCTCGCAGATCGCCTGCCAGCGCTTCACGCATCCTAATGCACTGCGCGGCAAGCGTTGGTGGTTCGATCCGCGGACAGGTCGGGCCGAGCTGCGCTCCGTTTCCAAACGTCCCGATTGCGAGGTGTGCAACCCATGAAAACCCTCTCTCCCCAAGACTATTACGGTTCCGTCGTGGCGGCCCTGAAGCAGAAGAATGTTCTGCCGGGCGGCGAGGCTATGATGGAAGCGATCCTGGCGGTCCTTCCCGAGGGCGCCGGCAGGATCATCGATCTCGGCTGCCATACCGGCTGGGTGACCCGCCAGCTCGCGCGGGCATTTCCTCAGGCCGAGGTGATCGGTGTGGACCACGATCCGGCGGTGATCGAGGTGGCGCGCGAGGCCGCGCGGCTGGAGGCTTCCGGCGCCATGTTCGCCTGTGCCGAAGGCGCTTCGATAGAGGCCGCGGCCTGCGATGCCGACGTCGTCGTATGCGGCGGCAGCGCGGCTTTCTTCAAGCGTCCGGAAGACGTTTACCGGACGGTGGCAGGCTGCCTCAAGCCCGGCGGCCTGCTGGTCGATTGCCACTATGTCTACGATGCCGACGTGCCGCCGGCCCTGCGCCAGAAGGAGCGGGAGGTGTTCGGTCTCGGGTGGATGCCCGACGGCCTGCGCGACATCGTTGCGGTCTATGATGCCGCCGGCCTGACGGTCACCGCCATCAGGCGGCTGCCGCAGTTCCATTTCGACGACAGCGCGGCGGCGCGGCTGGCGCGCGACATCCTGCACGCCGTGCCGAAGATGCAGGAACTGGTCGAGGCGATGGCGGAGCGACGGGAGCTGATCGGTGCGCTGGCATCTCATCGCCATCCCTATCTCCTGGTCGCTGGCATCGGAAAACCGGCCACGGCCGAGGGAACGGCGGAACGCGACATCGCGAATGCGATCGCGGCGCTCGATCTCTTCAGCATGCCGATCGCGCGCCAGCCCGTCGAGACCTTGCGCGGCCATACGCCTCACCGGTTCCGGGCATATGTCGGGAATCCCGACGGGCTGCCCGGAGGCGGGCGCGCCGTCGGCGCCCTTGCCCGCAGCCTTCAGACCTGCGGCGCCGCGCCGGATGCGCGGGTGCTCGACATCGGCTGCTTCACGGGTCTTTCGACCGTGGTGCTGGCGAACTACTTCAGCGACGTGACCGGCCTCGACATCGATGAGGAGTTCATCGATGTCGCGTCCTGCGTCGGCAACGCGCTCGCAAGCGGCGCGCGCTTCGTTGTCGGCGACGGCGCAGGGACGGGGTTCGCCTCCGGTCACTTCGATGCGGTGACGATGACGGCGATCTCGCTCTCCGTCCGCAGGCCCATGGCCCTGCTGGCGGAAACCCGGCGTATCCTCAAGCCGGACGGCCTGCTCGCCGAATTCATCCATCACCACGACCGGGAGAGGCCGCAGGAAAGTGACGGCGCGACCACCGGGGCGGATGACGTCCGCATGTCCCTCTCGAGGCGTCTGGCGGTATTCGAGAAGGCCGGTTTCGATCTGGTCGACCTTTCCATCGTGGATACCGGCGCGACCTCGCCGACAGAGCAGGCGGCCTTGAGGGACTATGTCAGGCATCGGGAACACATGCTCGACCCGTCCAAGACGAGGGCCGACCTTCAGGAATTCTCGGAACTGTTCACCCGTTACGGCGGGCAATGGTCCGGCGAGATCGCGAAGTCCATCGCCTATCTCTGCGTCTTCATGAAGCGCAGGCACGGCGGCAGCTGGTAGACCGGTCCGGCAAGGCGTGCCGCGCCCATTGCCTGCGCAATCAATCGGGCAATGAGCCGATATGATCCAGGGTCGGGCTTCTGGCGGCCCTGGTGCTCGCCACGCGCCCCGCCGCGGGTTCGATGCTGTAGCGCTCCGCCATCTTGAGGATATGCGTGCCCAGCGCATCCAATGTGCCCGCCAGCCTCGTTTACCAGGCGGCGTTCACCCTGACCTCCGAGGATATGGCGGTGCGGGCATGACGCGGGTCCTGATCATGGGCGGGGGCAGCTTTCTCGGGCGGCTGGATCTTGCGGTCCCAGGCAAGGAACGTGCACCGGTCCAGGGCGACGCGACCGATATCGTCGCAGTCGCGGAAGCGGCCCGCAGCTGCGGATTCCATCATCCACCGGATCTGCCTTGCTGACGCCTGTCTGCAAGGCAGACCCGGTGCACGGGGCGAATCCATCTCATTTACAGAGTCTCCTGTGGACGCTGTTCCTGACGGTCGTCGGATTTACCGGCGACATCGTCTTCGGCCCGGTCGTTGCCCTGATGCGGGTCTCGTTGTCTCTCTGGCTCCGGATGCCGGCGATCTGCTGGATCGGGTTGTTTCAGGGAACGCCGCTGCTCGGTTTCGATCTGCCCGCCTGGGGAGTGGCGGTCGCCGTCGTCCTGACCGCGCACACTTCGGCCCTCTTCGGAGAGATCCGGCGGAGCGCGATCCAGGCCATTCCGCGGGGCCAGAGTGAGGCTGCGCAGGTGCTCGGCCTGCATGCGGGCGGGTGATCGAGTGATCATGCCGCAGGCTTTCAAGCTGTCGCTGTCAGCGACGGTTCGTTTCCTGATGCAGCTTCCTGAAGGGCACGTCGCTGGCAGCGATCGTCGGCTTCATCGAAATCGCAGGACTACACACCTAGTGCGCCGTGCCGTCGACGATGACGTGGTCGTGGTCCATGGAGCATTTCTCGATCCGGGCGTGGATCTTGTAGACGTCGCGCAGCATTTCGACGGTGACCACGTCGCGGGGCGCGCCGCAGGCGCGCATGCGACCGTTCTGGATGACCAGAACCTTGTCGGCGAAGCGCAGCGCCTGGTTGAGATCGTGGATGGCGATCAGCACGATCATGCCCTTGTTGCGCGCCTGCCGCTGCATGAAGTCCAGCACCTCCACCTGGCGATGAAGGTCGAGCGCGCTCGTCGGCTCGTCCATCAGCATGATTTCCGGCTCGCGCACCAGCGCCTGGGCGATCGAGACGAGCTGCCGCTGGCCGCCCGAGAGCGCGCCGAGATCGCGGAACGCGATCGCATCGATGTTCAGCGCCTTCATGATCTGGTCGATGAAGGTGAGGTCGCCGTCGCTGACGGCCCAGGATTGCCCCTGCTTGCGGGCAAGCAGGATGGATTCGTAGACGGTGAGGACGGCGTTGGCAGAGGTGTCCTGCGGCATGTAGCTGATGGCGTTCCTGGTCTTCGCTCCGTCGATCAGGACCTGGCCCGGGCCTTTCAGGATTCCGGTGATGCGCTTGAAGAGCGTCGATTTGCCAGCCGCGTTGGGGCCGATCACCGCGACCACCTCGCCGGATTTCATCACCGGCGTCGTGACGTCCTCGACGAAGAGCCGGCGGCCATGATAGGCGCCGACCGACTGCAGCTGAAGCGCTACCATGAGCGGCCCCTGTTCGAGAGGATGAGCGAGAAGAAGAACGGCACGCCGACAAGCGCGGTGATGATGCCGATCGGGAAGACCACGCCGGGAATGATGGATTTCGACACGATCGACGTGAGCGACAGAAGCAGCGCGCCGGAGAGGATCGATCCCGGCAGGAAGAAGCGCTGGTCTTCGCCGAGGATCATCCGCGCGATATGCGGCCCGACGAGCCCGACGAAGCCGATCGTGCCGACGAAGCTTACCGGCACGGCGGCGAGCAGCGAAATGACCAGCATGGTCTCCAGCCGGATGCGGCGGACGTTCACCCCGAAGCTAGCGGCCTTGTCCTCGCCGAGCCGTATGGCGGTGAGAGCCCAGGCGTTGCGCGCGAAAAGAGGCAGCGAGATCAGCAGGATGGCGAGCGTGATGCCGATCTTCGGCCAGGTCGCCTTGGTGAGGCTTCCCATGGTCCAGAAGACGACGGCCGAAAGCGCCTGCTCCGTCGCCAGATATTGCACGAAGGCGAGCAGCGCATTGAAGGTGAAGACGAGCGCAATGCCGAGCAGCACCACGGTCTGCACCGAGACGCCGCGGGCCTGGGAAATGAAGTGGATGAAGAGTGTGGCGATCAGCGCCATGACGAAGGCGTTGACCGGCACGAGCATGCCGGCGGCGACCGGAAGAAGCGGCACGCTGGTGACGATGGCCAGCGCTGCGCCGAAGCTGGCGGCCGCCGAGATGCCGAGCGTGAAGGGGCTTGCGAGCGGATTGGCGAGGATCGTCTGCATCTGCGCGCCCGCAACCGAGAGCGCCGCGCCCACGACGATCGCCATCACTGCGACCGGCATGCGGATGTCCCACACGACGGCCCGGACCTGGCTGGAAACCGAGGACGGGTCGAGGAGCGCGGAAACCACTTCGCCGAGACCGTACCGGGCCGGTCCCCACGCCAGATCGATGGCGAAGGTGAGACACAGGGCCGCCGTCATGGCGGCAAGGATCGCAAGCTTGCGCCGGGCAAGCGCGCGGTAGCGTGCTCCCCCGGCCCCGGCTTCGATCTGGGTCACGGCAAGCTCGGCCATCCCGGTCTACTGCCCCGCCTGGGCGTCGACCCAGTAGCCGGGCTGGTATGCGACCGGCAGGAATTTCTCGTGGAATTCCTTGAAGGTGGCATCCGGATCGAGATCGGCGAAGAGGTCCGGATGGAACCACTTGGCCATCTGCTGCACGGCAACGAACTGATAGGGGCTGGTGTAGAACTGGTGCCAGATGGCATGGACATTGCCGCTGGCAACAGCCTTCGAGCCGGTGAACGCGGGGGCTTCGACGAGGGTGTTGAGCACCTTGCGGCTATCGGCGAGGGTGGCCCCGGCTGCCGGGCCGACATTGACGTAGTTCCTGGCGTCCTTCGTCTGGCTCCAGTTGGAGCCGGTGACGACGACGATGTCGGGATTGGAGGCGACGACCTGCTCGGCATTGATCGAGCCCGTGTAGCCGGGCAGGAAATCCGAGCCGAGGTTATGGCCGCCGGCCCATTCCACCATCAGGCCGAAATTGTCGGGTCCGAAGGTGCCGCAGCACTCCACGAGGCCGGCGGCGCGGTACATGAAGACGTTCGGCTTCTTCGGATTGGCCTGGCCGAGCTTGTCGGTCACGCGCGCCATCTGCCGCTTCCAGTAGGCGGCGACGGCCTCGGCGCGGTCCTCGTGGCCGAAGATCTTGCCGAGGATCTTCAGGCTCGGCTCGGTATTGGCGAGGATGTGCTCCCGGAAGTCGATATAGACGATCTTGACGCCGATGCCGTCGAGCATCGTCTCGAGCTTGACCTCGTCGGCGGCGGCCTTGTTGCCTATCGGCAGGAGCAGTACGTCTGGATCGAGCTTGACCACCGTTTCGGTCTGCAGCGTGCCATCCGTCAGGTTGCCGAGGAAGGGGAGCTCCTTGCCCTTCGGGAACTTCTCGACATAGGCGTTGAAACCATCCTTATCGGTGGTCCACAGATCGTTGCGCCAGCCGACGATCTTTGAGAAAGGATCGTCCTTCTCGATCGGGGCGACGGCATAGAGCATGCGGCCTTCTCCGAGGATGACCCGCTCCACCGGCTTTTCGAAGGTCACGTTCCGGCCCGCCACGTCCTTCACGGTGAAGGGCTCCGCCAGAGCCGAAAGCGGCAAAAGGCTTGCCATTGCAACCGCAGATCCTGCGAGCATTCTCAAGAGATTCATCTGGAAACTCCCCCGATGTCTGATAATGTCCGCAGGCATATGAAATATGATTTTGTGAATCAAGATTTATGTTTTAGAGCTTTTCCAAACTAACGGAATGCCCGGGGCGCCAGCAATGAACTCGATGAACACCAACTATTCTATCCGTGACGAAATCCGTGACTTCTGGTCCGAAAGAGCGGCGACGTTCGACGAGAGCGTCGGCCATGAAATTTTTTCGGAAGCCGAGCGCAAGGGCTGGCAAAGGCTGATCAGGAAGCACCTCGGCGAGGGGCAGGGACGTGCCGCGCTGGATCTCGCCTGCGGCACGGCGGTGGTCTCGCACCTGATGAACGATGTCGGCTTCAGGGTGACCGGCCTCGACTGGTCGGATGCGATGCTGGCGCAGGCGCGCGCCAAGGCCCGGAAGCGCGGCACCGACATCCGCTTCATTTCCGGCGATGCGGAAAACACGATGGAACCGAGGGAGAGCTACGACGTCATCACGAACCGGCATCTCGTGTGGACGCTGGTCGATCCGCCGGCCGCCTTTCGTGAATGGTTCTCCGTCCTGAGGCCGGGCGGCAAGGTCCTGATCCTGGACGGCAACATGGGCAAGGAGACCTGGGTGAAGGGTCTTCAGAAATTCTGGACGAAAGCGACCGGCAAGGCGCCCGCAAGCCACATGAAGCCGGAGATGATGGCGCGTCACCAAAGCATACGCTCAAGGGTCTATTTTTCCGAACAGATGCCGGCGGAGGCGGTCGTGGCGCTGCTCCGACAGGCCGGTTTCGAGAATATCACCGTCGACCGCCAGCTCTTCGACATTCACTGGGCGCAGGCGCGCAGGATGCCGTTCCTGCGTGCCCTCGACCGCCTGACGCAGGACCGCTTTGCAATCTGCGCCCATAAGCCGGCCTGACCGGGAATTCCGGTCGGCAGCCGGATGGCGAGGCATGCCGGCGCCTCCCGTCCGCGCGGCGGGTTTTCCCTACCTGCCGCCGCTTGTGGCCCTGAAATTCCAGCGATTTCTTTCCGCCCTTCATCGGATGCATTGGCGGCTTGAGGTCGCGGCGGATATTCTTTATAGATGTCAGACGTCTATCGTCATCGATGGCGCCAGCTCTGTCACGAGGCCGCATGCGCAAGCCGAAAATCGCAATCATTGGCACGGGAGGGACGATCAGTTCGCTCGCCGGCCATCCGCTGGAGATCCTGAACTACGGCGCCAACGGCTCGCTGGAATGCGATGCCGTGGTGGCGATGTTTCCGGTGCTGAACGAACTGGCGGATATCCTCCCGATCCGGTTCAAGGCGGTTCCGAGTTTCAATATCTACTATCCGGAATGGCGGGATCTGCTGCGGCTGATACGCGAGACGGAAAGGGACGATCCGGATATCGACGGCTTCGTGGTCCTGCATGGCACGGGCTCGCTGGAGGAGACGGCCTATTTCCTGTCCCTGACCGTCGAGACGCCGAAGCCGGTCGTCGTCACGGGCGCGCAGCGGCCGCCGAGCGCGCTTTCCAGCGATGCCGGCCTCAATCTTGCAAACGCCGTGCGCGCGGCGGGCGATCCGGCATGCCGGGACATGGGCGTGCTGGTGTTGATGAACGACGAACTGCATGCGCCGCGGGACGTCACCAAGGTTTCCACGCTGCGGCTGGACACGTTCCGCTCGCCCGACAAGGGGCCGCTCGGGTTCGTCGACGGCGATGCCATCACGATCTACCGCAGGACGGTGCGCCGGCGGGCGCCGGCTGACCGGTTCGACATCGCGGGCCTGGAGGCGCTGCCGCGGGTCGATATCCTCTATTGTTACGCCGGGTCGGACGGCGCGGCCGCGCGCGCTTTCGTGGGGGCAGGCGCAAGAGGCGTGGTTTCCGCCGGTTTCGCGCCCGGCTACACGGGGGATGCCGACGCAGCCGTCCTCGCCAGAGCGGTGCAGGAGGACGGCCTCGTCGTGGTGCAGGCCTCCCGCGGGGGCAGCGGCCGGACGTTCGAAAGCAGGCGCGCCCGCGACAGCGGCTTCATTCCGGCCGACGATCTCAATCCGCAGAAGGCGCGGCTGCTGCTTGCTTTGGCTTTGACAAGAACCTCCTCCTCGGAGGAGATAGCCGAATTGTTCCGGCTCTATTAGCCATGGAGTCGTCAGGATGCACGGAGCTGTCATGATTAGAATGATGGGGCGGGAACGCACGGTTGTCGCCCAGTTGCGGGATGCCTTGCTGGATCTGATCAAGACGAGGAAGCTCGAACTCGGCGACAAGCTGCCGAGCGAGGAGCGGCTGACGCAGGAATTCGGCGTGGCCCGGCCGACCCTTCGCGAGGCGCTGAAGATCCTGGAGCAGGACGGCATCATCCGCACGGAGCACGGGCGGGGGCGGTTCATCATGGCAGGGGCGGCGCTCTATATCGAGCGGCCGATCACCACCTTCGAAAGCGTCACGGACATGGTGGAGGGCTTCGGTTACTCCACGACGACGCGGCTCCTCAATCTCACGGAAATGGCGGCCGACGAGGAGATCGCGGCCGGCCTGCAATGCGCGGCCGGAACGCCCGTTCTGCGGATCGAGCGGCTTCGCAGCGAAGGCACGCGGCCCATCCTCTATTCGGTCGATGTCATCAAGGCGGAAACGGCGGGCAATGCGATCGACACGATCGACTGGTCCGGGTCGCTGGTGCATATATTGCGCCGGCGGGGCGCGGCCCCCGTCGCGTCGACCGCGAGCGTCTCGGCGACGCTTCTGCCCGCCGACGCGGTCAAGCAGTGGAAGCTTGCCGATTTCGGGCCTGTCCTCCTGGTGACGGAAACGTGCTTCACGGCCGAGGGCCTGCCGATCCTGTTTGCCAAGGACTATCACCACGGCAAGTATTTCACGTTCAGTTTCGCCAGGCGGTAAGCGACGCCGTTGAATTCGTGCACTCCTTCCCGAGGTGATCGGACCGCCTGAATTCAACAGATCCTTGACCGGCGAGGCCACGGTGGCGCCGGAAGACCGATGTATGGCATGCGGACTTCCGGGGAACGGCCGGGGCGGCCGCGAATATTTGCAGATTCATCATCGTGCCCGGAGATTCTTGAGGCGCCGCCGCTTGACAGCTCTCCGCTTTTATAGTTGTTAGTCGTCAGACGTCTTTCGTGAAGACGCAAGCAGGACGCCCGCCGAGGGTGGCCGCAGGAGGGAACCGAAAACCATGATGACGACCGCACCTCAGATTGCCCAGTCGCCGGCGGGCGAGGCGCCTTTCAGTGTCGAAATGATCGGGGTGAGCAAATGGTACGGTCATTTCCAGGTGCTCAATTCCATCGACTTCGGCGTCCGGCGCGGCGAGAAGATCGTCGTCTGCGGTCCTTCCGGGTCGGGAAAGTCGACGATGATCCGCTGCGTCAACCGTCTTGAGGTCCATCAGCAGGGCGAGATCCGCGTCAACGGCACCTTGCTGACGGACAATGTCCGTGTCATCGACCGGGTCCGCCAAGACGTCGGCATGGTGTTCCAGAACTTCAATCTCTATCCGCATCTGACCGTCCTCGAAAACTGCGTGCTGGCGCCGCGCTGGGTCAAAGGCGTGCCGCGCAAGGAAGCGGAAGAGCGGGCCATGGGCTATCTGGAGCGCGTGCGCATTCCCGACCAGGCGGGCAAGTATCCCTCGCAGCTTTCGGGCGGCCAGCAGCAGCGCGCCGCGATCGCGCGCTCGCTGTGCATGAACCCCGAGATCATGCTGTTCGACGAACCGACATCCGCGCTCGACCCCGAGCTTGTCCGGGAAGTGCTGGACACCATGGTCGAACTTGCCAGCGACGGCATGACGATGGTCTGTGTGACCCACGAGATGGGCTTTGCCCGGCAGGTCGCCGATCGCGTCGTGTTCATGGATCGCGGCCGCATCGTCGAATCCGCGTCTCCGGGCGAATTCTTCGGCAATCCGAAGGAGGAGCGCACCCGCAATTTCCTCAGCCAGATCCTGCATTGAGGAGAATTTTTCGCGCGCCCGGCGCGCGCAACGAGAATGTCGGACGGTCAACGTCCGCGTCATGAACCGAACACCAGCCAAAGGGAACAAGCGAATGAAAACACTCTATCGGACTATCCAGCGCGTCTTTGCGTCGGCGGCCTGCGCTGCTGCCCTTCTCCTTCAGGTTCCGGCGCAGGCACAGGAGCTTCCCCCGCTCCCGGCAGCGATCAAGAGCGCGGGCGTGCTGCGCTTCGGCGTCAAGTGCGACTCTCCGCCGTTCGGCTCGACCGGCCCCGACGGCAAGCCGATGGGCATCGAGGTCGAAATGGCCAGGCAGATCGCGGCCTATGCCTTCGGTTCGCCCGACAAGGCGGAACTGACCTGCGTGACCAGCGAGGCTCGCATACCGTCGCTCAACGGCGGCAAGATCGATCTCATCCTCGCCACGCTTGGCAGGTTCCCGGCGCGCGAGGAGGTCATCGATTTCTCCGACATCTATTTCTGGGGCACCAGCAACGTCATCGTGCCGAAGGACAGCCCGGCGCAGAAGCTCTCGGATTTCGCGGGCAAGACCATCCTCATCGTCAAGGGCGGCTCCCAGATGAAATGGCTGAAGGAGAACATTCCGGACGTGCAGCTGCTGCAGCTCAACACGACGGCGGACGGCGTGCAGGCATTGCAGCAGGCGCGCGGTGACGGCTTCGTCGGCGACGGCGGCCTGATCTGGACGCTCGCCAGCAACTATCCCGCCCTTCGCGTCATTGACGAAGGGCTGGATCTCGGCGTCAATGGCATCGGCCTGCGCAAGAACGAGCCGGAACTGAAGGCCTTCGTGAATGCCGCCCTCACCAAGCTGAAGGCCGACAAATTCTACGACGCCGCCGCGAGGAAGTTCATCGAAAACGATCTGGTTCGTCAGGCCATGCTGAAGGGTTTCACGACGCAGCCCCCGGCAATCAAGTGAGGCTGCTTCCGCGTCACCGGCGGCGCCGCCGCCGGTGACATCCTCAACCGATTGTCGACAGGCGTTTGAGACATGGATTGGGTTTATATCTACAAGGCTCTGCCCGACCTTATGAACGGACTGGGCATGACGCTGCTCGTCAGCGGCGTGGCGATCTGCCTGTCGCTCCTGCTGGGGGTGGTCGGCGCGGCTCTGCGCACGAGCGGTATCCGGCCCCTGGAACTGCTGGTGACCGGCTATGTCGAGTTCATCCGCGGCACGCCCTATCTGGTGCAGATTTTCTTCATCTTCTACGGCCTGCCGAGCATCGGGCTCAAGCTGTCGATCTTCTGGTCCGGCGCGCTGGCGCTCACCATCTGGGCGAGCGCCTTTCACATCGAGAGCTTTCGTGCCGGGCTTGCCGCGGTCGGGCAGGGTATCCGGGATGCCTCCGCGTCCCTCAGCCTCAAGCGCTGGCAGCATGCATGGTTCATCGTCCTGCCGCTGGCGCTTCGGGCCGCGCTGCCGTCGGCGATGAACACCATCGTCGCGACGGTCAAGAACTCCGCCTATCTCCAGGCGATCGGCCTTGTCGAGCTGACCTTCGTCGCGGTCGACCGCATCGCCTACGAGTTCCGCACGGTCGAGATGTTCGCCTCGATCTGCGTCATCTACCTGCTTTGCGTGTTCATTCTCTCCGGGCTCGGCCATCGGCTCGAACGCCGTCTCAACCGTCCGTTCGCCGGGAGATAGGCCATGCTGCTCATCGAATACAAAACCTTTCTGCTGGAAGGCCTTTACCAGACGCTGCTTCTTTCGCTGGTCGTCGCGTTCGGCGGCACCTTCGTCGCCATCCTTCTTTCCTTCGGACTGACGCAGCAATCCAGAGGCATCAGCCGCCCGTTCTATCTCGTCGTGGAAGTGCTGCGCGACATTCCGCTGATGGTGGCGGTGCTCCTGACCTATTTCGTACTGCCGAATATCGGGCTGTCGCTCGATCCCTTCTGGTCGACGTCGCTTTCCATCTCGCTCTGGGGCGGCGCCAACGGCGCCCAGATCATCCGCGCGGGCCTGATGTCGGTGCCGGCGGCCCAGCGGGAAACGGCGGCCGCCTTCGGCCTGCGTTCCTGGAAGGGCCTGCTGTTCGTCATCCTGCCGCAGGCCATGCCGGTCATCCTGCCGCCCTATGTCAGCCTGCTGACGTCTTTGGTTCAGGCGACCTCGCTCGGCGCCGTGGTCGGCGTCCATGAACTGCTGCGTTCCGCGCAGGTGCTGATCGAACAGACGACGATCTCACGCGGCGGCAGCCCGGCATTCGTCGTCTACGGTTTCATCCTCGTCATCTACTTCGTGCTGTGCTGGCTGATTTCTCGGGTGGGGCGGATGTTCGAGAACCATTTCGCCAAGCCCTATGCAAGGCAGGCGTCCACGACCCGCAAGCCGAACGTTGCGGCCATCGCCGCAAAGCCGATCGACCTGACCAACGCCTGAAAGCCGGACCGATGGAACAGCATTTCATGGAGCAGGAACGTCTTTTCGCCGGGATGGCCTGCAGGGCGGTTCCTGCCGCTTCCGAAGCCGAGATGGCGAGGGCGGCCCGGCATTTCGCCGATCTCGTCGCTGTGGCGCTCGCCGCCGCCACAGAACCGTCCGTCAGCGCGCTCGCCGCTCTTTGTCCGGATGCCGCCGGATCGGTCGGGTCGGCCAGGATATGGGGGGCGCATCGGCGGGTACCTCTGCGCGACGCCGGCCTCGTCAACGGCTTTGCGGGGCATTGGCACGATTTCGACGACGACGAAACCGAGCTTGCCATGGCCCATGTCACGGTTTCGGCGATGACCGCCGCCGCCGCCATCGGCGACAGCCGGCAGGGTATTGCGGGGGCCTCCGTCCTGCAGGCCTATCTCACCGGCACCGAGGTGGCGATGCGCATCGGCAGCCTCGTGAACCCCGGCCATTACCGGCGGGGATGGCATGCGACGGCAACGCTCGGCACCTTCGCCGCTTGCGCCGCGGCCGGGCGTCTCCTCGGACTGAACGTCGAAGAGATGCGCCATGCGCTCGGCATGGCGGCCTCCTTCGCGGCCGGCATCCGCAGCAATTTCGGCAGCGATACCAAGCCGCTGCAGGTCGGCCAGGCGGTTTCCGGCGGGATTTTCGCAGCCGAATGCGCCGCGGCCGGATTGCAGTCGGCGCCGGGCAGCCTGTTCGGCCCGAAAGGCTATGTCGCGCTTCAGGAAGGCGACCTGTCGCGCCTTGAAAGCATCGTCGGCGGTTTCGGCAAGCCCTACGGGTTCTCGGCCGGCGGCATGGTCATCAAGGCCTATCCCTGCTGCACCGCCTCCCACAGCGCCATTTCCTGCGTGCTCGACCTTGCCGCCGCCCATCGGCTTGCCAGCACCGATATCGAACGCATCGTCTGCCATATCGATCCGGCGGTGTCCGGCATCCTGATCTACGACCGGCCCGAGACGCCGGTCCAGGCGAAGTTCAGCCTGCCGTTCTCGCTCGCGGTCGCCGCCGTGCGCGGCCGGGCGGGTATCGGGGAATTCAGTGATGAAGCGCTCGCCGATCCCGCCATACGGGACATGATGGAACGGGTCGAGACGGTCGCCGACGCGGACCTGCCGAAGGGGCCGAGCGGCATATCCGTTTCTTCCCGCGTCGCGCTTTTCCTCAGGGACGGCAGGTGCGTCGAGACATTCTGCGAAGCCGTTCCGGGCAGCGCCGGCAATCCGCTCGGCGACGATGCCCTGTTTGCCAAGTTCACCGCCTGCGCGGCGGGCTTCCTGGGCGAGGCACAGGCGAAGCACCTGTTCGGACTGCTGCTTTCGTCCGGTTCCTGCCACGACTTTTCGGACCTTGTCGGCGCTTTTGCGCCATCACCGGCGCCGGTTGCCGCAACCGGTGCAGCGCAATTCGGATAATACAGAGGGTACAGCCATGAAGAATGCCGTCAGTTCCCGTCTTTCGGAGCGGACCGCCGAGGAAGTCGCGAATGCCATCTACCGCCCGGGCATGGCAACATTCGACGATGCCGCGCTGGAGGCGATGTGCCAGCTCAACGAGGCCCATCTGGTCATGCTGGCCGAAAAGGGCCTGGTGGACCGGGCCGTGGCGAAATCTCTGGCCGCGGCCATAGCCCGCATCCGTGCGGAAGGGGCAGGGGCGATCGATCTCGATCCCCAGTTCGAGGACGGTTATTTCGCCTTCGAAAACCGCCTTTCGGCCATCGCGGGCGCGAAGGATACCGGGTTCATCCATACCGGCCGCAGCCGCAACGATATCGGCGCGACGCTCGACCGCATGCATGCGCGGAACCTGTGCCTGCGGATGATGGAGAGCCTGGACAAGGCGCGCGCGGCCTGCGCGGCAACGGCGCTCAAGCACGCCGAAACCATCATGCCGGGCTATACCCACCTGCAGCCCGCGCAGCCGATGACCTTCGGTTATTTCCTGACGAACGTGGCCTCGGCCCTCTCGCGGGAGCACGACAAGATCGCCGCGGTCTACGATCGCATCAACCGGAGCAGCCTCGGCGCGGCCGCCTTCGCCGGCACGACCTTTCCGGTCGACCGCCCGCGCACGGCCGGTCTTCTCGGCTTCGACGGCATCGTCGAACCCTGCCTGGAGGCGGTCGGTTCGCGCGATTTCGTCACCGAGCTCCTCTGGTCGGCCACCAGCACCCTGACGGTGCTGAGCCGCGTGGCGCAGGACATGTACGTCTTCTGCACGCATGAATTCTCGGCGCTGACGTTTCCCGACCGCGTGGCCGGAACCTCCAGCATCATGCCGCAGAAGAAGAACATGCTGGCGCTCGAATATTTCCGGGCCGCCGCCGGCCGCAGCATCGGCGCCCTGACGGGCGCGCTTTCCAGCGTCAAGGGCAGCAACTATTCGATCGGCCTCGATTCCGTCCGCGAAGGCATAGCCGAGGCCTGGCCGTCGCTCGACCTCTTCATCGATGGAATGGCGCTGCTGCGGCTGGTCTTCGAGACCGCGACCCCCGATGCCGAGCGGCTGAAGAAGCGCTGCTACGAGAATTTCTCGACCGCGACAGACCTTGCCGACGGGCTGGTGCGCGCGCATGGCCTGTCCTTCCGGGAGGCGCATCATGTCGTCGGCGGCGCGGTGCAGCGGGCGATCGACGCGGGCCTCGACGCCGGCGGCATGACGGTGGAGATCATCAATGCCTCCGCCGAGGAAGAGCTTGGCCGCGCACTGCCGATCGATGCCCGGTTCGTCCGGGATTGCCTCGATCCGGTCAGGTCCGTGCAGGCCCGCACGACGCCCGGCGGAACCGCGCCTTCGGAGGTTCGCCGCATGCTGGAGGCGCTGGAGACCAGGCGCGGAAAGGATGCCGGCCTGACCAAGGCGCGCCGCGAGGCGGTCGAGGCCGCTGCCGTCCGGCTGCGGAACGCGGCCGAGGCGCTGGCCGCCTGACGGAAGATCACCCCGGAAACATCAATACCTACCCCAAGCAGAAAAAGGGATGTCCCATGCTCAACTTCGATGAAGCCCGTTTCCTCAAGATCCAGAAGGGGGCCGCCTCGCTCGCCTCGCGGATCGACACCGTCATCGCGTCTGCCCTGAACGGCGGCGCCGAGAACCTCTTCTTCCTCGGCACGGGCGGTGTCGCCTATCTCATGCAGCCCGCCTTCCAGCTCCTGCAGCGCAATTCGGGCTTTCCGACCTTCCTCGATTATCCGGCCGAGCTGGTCATCAGCGGCTCGAAGAACCTGACGTCCAGGTCGATCGTCGTCATGCCCTCGCTTTCGGGCACGACGAAGGAAAGCGTCGCCATGCTCGCCAAGCTGAAGGAGACCGGCGCGACCGTGCTGACGTTCGTCGGCCACGAGGAAACCCCGCTCGGCAAGGGCGGCGACCATGTCTTCGTCAACTTCGCCGAGGACGATACGTCCTGCGAATCCTTCTATCTCCAGTCGCTGTTCGTGGCGCTTTCCGTCATGAAGTTCCGCAAGGAAATCGCCAGTTACGATGCCGTCGTCGCCGAACTGCAGACGCTGCCGGAACTGCTTCTGGAGGTGAAGCGCAGCTTCGAGCCGCAGGCGGAAACCTTTGCCGCGAAGATCGCCGGCTCCGATTACCACATCTTCACCGGCGGCGGGAACGTATGGCCGGCGGCGCTCTACTACGGCACCTGCATCCTGGAGGAGATGCAGTGGATTCGCACGCGCCCCGTCCATGCCTCGGACTTTTTCCACGGCACGCTGGAGCTGGTCGAAAAGGGCGTCAGCGTCATGCTCTTCAAGGGTGAGGATGCCTATCGCCCGCTTGCCGAGCGGGTCGAAAGCTTCGCTCCGAACTACACCGACAAGCTGACGGTCCTCGACAGCAAGGACTTCGCGCTGCCGGGGCTTTCCGAGGAGGTAAGGGCTCTGGTCTCGCCGATCGTGCTGGCGACGGTGCTGGAACGCGTCAGCGCCCATCTCGAGGTGATGCGCAACCATCCGCTCGTCACCCGCCGCTACTACAAGCGGGTCGCATACTGATCCCGATTGCTTCATATTGCCGCCGCCGGTTTCGGCGGCGGTTTCTGCAACTGGAAGAGCATCATGGCTGAATTCAAAGTCGCGACGGTCGGTGACAACTGCATCGACAGGTTCATGCCCCCGGTCGGCCTGTCGGCTGTCGGCGGGAATGCCGTGAACGTGGCGGTGCATCTGCGAAAACATGGCTTGAAGACGGCCTATTTCGGTGCGGTGGGACCGGACGCCGATGGCGCCCGCATGCTGGATTGCTTCCGTGAAAACGGGCTGGTGGTCGATCATGTGCAGATACGCGACGGCGTGACGGCCTATACCGAGATCGAGTTCGACCAGGGCGGCGACCGCATCTTCGCGTTCGAGGAGTTCGGCGTCTGCCGCGGCTACCGGCCGGCCGAAGACGAGGTGCAGTTCCTGCTTCGCATGCGGCATGTTCATATCGGCTGGTTCGACGACGGCGGCGTGCTCAGGCGCAGGCTGCATGCCGCCGGGGTCAGCGTTTCCCAGGACATCACCGTCAATCCCGGCGCGGACGGCCTTGCGATTGCCTTCGCCTCCGCCGGCTCGGAACCCGGCGCGGCCAGTGCGCTCGCCAGGCAGCTTCTCGATGAAGGCGCGCGCCTTGCCGTCGTCACCCGAGGATCGCAGGGCAGCCTGGCCACGGATGGCATCACTACCGCCGAAACCGGCATCAGGCCGGTCGAGGTCTCCGATACGACCGGCGCCGGCGATACCTTCATCGCCGGATTCATCGCAGCACGCCTCAAGGGGAAGTCGCTGCAGGAATGTCTGGAAGCCGGACGGGACGCGGCGGCCGTCACCTGCACGCATTTCGGCGGATTCCCGCAGACGCCGGTGCAGGTATCGGGCTGAAGCCCGGAACGCTGCCATAAACCGCAAGGCAAGCCCTTTCGATCCGCCTCCGGCGATTGACGTGCGGTCACCCGGTGACGCCGGCCGCGATATCGCCATCGATGCCGCATGACTTCCCGGCGACCGGTCCGGGACCCGTCCCCGTGTCCGGGCAATGGACCCGTCTCCCTTTCCGAAGACCGAACGCCAGGGCCGTGGCGACGCGACGGCGGAAGCCTGCCGCCGACCGTCCGGCACGTTGCCCGCGTGCCCGGCCACAGGGCATCGAGAACCCGCAGCGACCGGGCCATTCCCCTCCATTCCCATTTCCCGAAATCGCGACACTGCCAGTGCGTTTGAGATCCACCGCAGGGATGGCGGTGCGGCATTGACACGGTTCGCGCGTCCTGTATTCTGTTATAAAGTCTTATATATCATAATTGTGGAACAAAGAACGGGAGACTCCAATGAAATTGAAGCTTGCATTCCTCGTTGCGACGGCCCTGATCGCAGCGCCTTCGCTGTCCATGGCGCAGGAGAAGGGCGGCGTCATCAATGTTGCGACGATCGGCGAGCCGCCGACGCTCGACCCGATGGTCTCGACGGCCGACCTCGTGGGCATCGTCACGCAGCACATCTTCGAGACCCTCTACACCTTCGACACGAGCTGGAAGGTGACGCCGCTTCTGGCCGAGAGCCTTCCCGAGATCAGCGCCGACGGCAAGACCTACACGATCAAGCTGCGCACCGGCATCAAGTTTCATGACGGCAGCGACATGACGTCGGAAGACGTGCTGGCGTCGCTGCAGCGCTGGACCAAGCTTGCCTCGCGCGGCAAGCAGGCCGCCGGCTTCATCGAGTCGATCGCCGCCGCCGATCCGGCAACCGTCACCATCAAGCTGAAGCAGCCTTACGCCCCGCTCGTCTCCCTGCTTGCCTTCAACAACTCCGCCGCCATCGTCGTTCCGGCCGAAAAGCAGGCCGAGCCGATGACGGAATTCGTCGGCACCGGTCCCTACATGCTCAAGGAGCGCAAGGCGGACCAGTATATCCAGCTTGCCCGCTTCGAGGGCTACAAGCCCCGCTCCGGCGAAAGCGACGGCTATGGCGGCGCCCGCCACCAGTATCTCGACGAGATCCGCTTCGTGCCGGTTCCCGATCCGAATACCCGCGTCGAGGCGGCCGTTTCCGGTCAGTACGACTACGTCGATTCCATTCCGGTCGAATCCTTCGACAAGCTGAAGGCGTCTTCAGCCTCCGCGCCGATGCTCCTGAAACCCTTCGGTTATCCGGTCTTCGTCTTCAACACCAAGGAAGGCCTTTCCTCCAAGCTGGAGGTCCGCAAGGCCATCACCCAGGCGCTGAGCATGGAGGACATGCTGGCCGCGGCCTTCGGCAGCAAGGATTTCTACGCGCTCGACGGCGCCTTCTATCCTTCGAACTACGGCTGGCATACCGAGGCCGGAGTGGAGGGCAATTACAACCTCGCCGCCCCGGAGAAGGCGGCCGAGGCGCTGAAGGCCGCCGGCTACAACGGCGAGCCGCTTCGCATCCTGACGAGCCGCCAGTACGAGTTCCACTACAAGATGGCGCAGGTTGCCGCCGAATACCTGAAGCTTGCGGGCTTCAAGGTCGACATGCAGGTGGTCGACTGGGCGACGCTGACCCAGCGCCGCACCGACCCGAAGCTGTGGGACATCTACATCACCCACAGCCCCTTCCTGCCCGAGCCGGCGCTGATCGGCGCGCTTTCGACCAGTTCTCCCGGCTGGTGGGATACGCCAGCCCGCAAGGCCGCCGTCGATCCGTTCACGTCGGAGGCGGATCCCGCAAAGCGCGTCGCGCTGTGGGCCAATGTCCAGAAGACGATCTATGACGAGCTGCCGCTGATCAAGATCGGCGACTTCAACGCGGTTGCGGCGAAGTCGAAGAAGCTCGAAGGCGTCGATCCGGCTCCGTGGCCGTATTTCTGGAACGCCTCGATCAAGAAGTAAGCACGAGGAACGCGGATGCCCGGTCTCGCACCGGCATCCGCTCCCGGTCCTGTCCGGCTGCGGACAGAGGAACCTGCCCCATGATACGTTACATCCTTCAGCGCCTCGCCGGCATGATCGTCGTGATGTTCCTCGTCGTCACGATCGTCTTCGTGATCGTGCGCGTGACACCCGGCGATCCGGCCGCCGTCATGCTCGGCCCCGACGCGACCCCGCAGGACATCGCCGAACTCAGGACCCGGCTCGGCCTGGACCAGTCGATCCTCGTCCAGTACGTCTTCTATATCGGCCAGCTTCTGAAGGGAGACCTCGGCCAGTCGATCTTCCTCAACATGCCCGTGGGATCGGCCCTTCTCGACCGCGCCGAGCCGACCTTCTTCCTGACGATCTTCTCGCTGGCGATCGCGAGCGTCATCGCGCTGCCGATCGGGATCTACGCCGCCTACCGGCGGGGTTCCTTCGTCGATCAGGCGGCGACCACCGCCGCCATGCTGGCGGCGAGCATTCCGAGCTTCTGGCTCGGCCTTATTCTCATGCAGTTCTTCGCCGTCAGGCTGAACGTCTTCCCGGTCTCGGGTTACGGCGGGCCGGGGGCCTCGTTCCTCGACCGCATGTATCACCTGACGCTGCCGGCCTTCGCGCTCGGCCTCGTCTCCTCCGCGCTCATCCTGCGCTTCACCCGCGCCTCCATGCTCGATGTCCTCGGCGACGACTATATCCGCACGGCGCGGGCGAAGGGCCTGATCGAGCGCCGCGTCGTGCTGAAACATGCGCTGAAGAACGCGCTCATCCCGATCCTGACCGTGATCGGGCTCACCGCAGCCGTGCTGATCTCCGGCGCGGTAGTGACCGAGACCGTCTTCGGCCTGCCGGGCGTCGGCAATCTGGTCGTATCGGCCGTGCTGCGCCGCGACTATCCGGTGATCCAGGGGGCGCTGCTGGTGATCGCCGGCCTCTACGTCCTCATCAACTTCGCGATCGACATGCTCTACCTGCTGGTCGATCCGCGCGTGCGCTATTAACGGGGGCGCTGCCGATGGCCGAAATCGTAACCACCGCCGGCGAAAAACCCGCCGTCAGCGAGAGAGCCAGGTTCCTTCGCCGCCTGCTGAGGCGCAGGACCGTCGCGATCGGCGTGATCGTGCTGGCGATCTTCGTCTTGCTGGCGGTCTTCGCCCCCTGGATCGCGCCCTATTCGCCGTCGAAACTGTCGATCGTCAACCGGCTGAAGCCGCCGGGCGAAAACTTCTGGTTCGGCACGGACGAATTCGGCCGCGACATCTTCTCGCGCACCATCTATGCGGGCCGGCTGTCGCTGCTGGTGGGGGCTGCGGTCGTCGTGCTCTCGGCGGCGATCGGCGTGATGCTCGGCCTGCTCGCCGGCTTCTTCCAGAAGCTCGATACGCCGATCGCCCGGCTGATCGACGCGATGATGGCCTTTCCGGATATCCTGCTGGCGATCGCGCTCGTCGCGGCTCTCGGGCCGTCGCTGGTGACGGTGATCGTGGCGCTTTCGATCGTCTATGCGCCCCGGCTCGCCCGCATCGTCCGCGCCTCGACGCTGGTGATCCGCGAACTGCCCTATGTGGAGGCGGCGAAGGCGCTCGGCATCTCCACCTTCCACATCATGACGCGGCATGTGCTGCGCAATCTCGTGTCGCCCATTCTGGTGCAGGGGACGTTCCTGTTCGCCAGCGCCATGCTTGCCGAAGCCGGCCTTTCCTTCCTCGGCCTCGGCGTCAGCCCTGAAATCCCGACCTGGGGAACCATGATCTCCGCCGGCCGCCAGTATATCGGCCAGGCCGACTGGATGACCTATTTCCCCGGCTTCGCCATCATAGCCTGCGTGCTCTCGCTGCAAATGGTCGGCGACGGCCTCAGGGACATGCTCGATCCCAGACTTCGAAAGGACCTCTGAAATGACCGGTGAAAAGGCGGGCAAGCCGCTCCTCCTCACCAATGTAAGGCCGATGGCCTTCGGTGCGAATACGCCCCCCTCGCGGACAGGCGGCGCCGCGACCGACATCCTCGTCGGCGCCGACGGCAGGATTGCCGCGATCGGTACGTCCCTTGCCGCTTCCGACGGTGCCGAGCGCATCGACGGCAAGGGCGCCTGGATTTCTCCGGGCTGGGTCGACCTGCACGTCCATATCTGGCACGGCGGCACGGACATCTCGATCCGCCCGTCCGAATGCGGCGCCGAGCGCGGCGTGACCACGCTGGTCGATGCGGGCTCCGCCGGCGAGGCCAATTTCCACGGCTTCCGCGAATACATCATCGAGCCGTCGAGGGAGCGCATCAAGGCCTTCCTGAACCTCGGCTCCATCGGTCTCGTCGCCTGCAACCGCGTCCCGGAACTGCGCGACATCAAGGATATCGATCTTGACCGCATCCTCGAATGCTACGCTGACAACAAGGAGCATATCGTCGGCATCAAGGTGCGGGCGAGCCATGTCATCACCGGTTCCTGGGGCGTCACGCCGGTCAAGCTCGGCAAGAAGATCGCCAAGATCCTGAAAGTGCCGATGATGGTGCATGTCGGCGAGCCGCCGGCGCTTTACGACGAGGTGCTGGAAATCCTCGGCCCCGGCGATGTCGTCACCCATTGCTTCAACGGCAAGGCCGGTTCGAGCATCATGGAGGACGAGGATCTCTACAATCTCGCCGAACGCTGCGCGGGCGAGGGCATCCGCCTCGATATCGGCCATGGCGGCGCGTCCTTCTCCTTCAAGGTGGCGGAAGCGGCGATAGGGCGCGGCCTGCTGCCGTTCTCGATCTCGACGGACCTGCACGGCCATTCGATGAACTTCCCGGTCTGGGATCTCGCGACGACCATGTCCAAGCTGCTCTCGGTCGGCATGCCGTTCGACAAGGTGGTGGAAGCCGTCACCCGCAACCCCGCCTCGGTCATCGGTCTGTCGATGGAGAACCGGCTGACGGTCGGCGAACGGGCGGATTTCACCGTCTTCGACCTCGTCGACGCCGATCTCGAGGCGACCGATTCCAACGGCGATGTCTCGCGCCTCAACAAGCTGTTCGAGCCGCGTTACGCGGTCATCGGATCGGAGGCGATCGCCGCGAGCCGCTACATCCCGCGCGCGCGCAAGCTGGTTCGCCACAGCCACGGCTACTCGTGGCGGTGAGCCGGCATTTTCTGAAATAGGCATGACAGGAGTTTGCGTGAACACGTCTCCAGCTAAGGCCGCATCGGGTCTGCAACCCGCGGCACAAACCCCCTACGACCGCCTGGCGGCGCTCGGCATCAAGCTGCCGCCGTCACCGCCGCCGATCGCCAATTTCGTGACGCATGTGCGCGAAGGAAACCTGCTGTATCTTTCCGGGCAGGGACCGCGCGAGGTGGACGGCCATCTCCATGCCGGCAAGGTCGGCGGCGGCGTGAGCGTCGAGCAGGCCTACCAGCACGCCCGGTTGACAGGTGTCAACTTGCTGGCCGTGATGCACGATGCGCTCGGCGATCTCTCGCGGGTCAAGCGGGTGGTGAAGCTGCTCGGCATGGTCAATGCCGTGCCGGAATTCCAGGATCACCCGAACGTCATCAACGGCTGCTCGGACCTTTTCATCGAGGTTTTCGGCGAGGCGGGACAGCACGCCCGTTCCGCCGTCGGCTTCGGCTCGCTGCCCGGCAACATCACCGTGGAGATCGAGGCGATCGTCTCGCTGAACGACTGAGGGGGATGAGATCAGTGGTTGCGCCAGCCCATCAGCTTCTCGATCCGCCGCGCGGAGGCGCGCACATGCTCCGCGTAGTGGTTCTCGTCGGAAAAGACCTTCTGTTCCGGCAGCACGATGGAAATGGTCGCGACGCACTGGTTGTCCCGATCGACGATCGGGGAGGCGATGCAGGCCACCGCATAATCGGATTCGGCGACCTGTATCGACAGCCGCTCGTCAAAAGCCTTGCCCGCCGTATCCGACAGGGTGCGCGCATCGATCTCGGCCCGGCCGGTGGGCGAGGTGCGGGCGCAGCGCTTGAAAAGCTCGACCCGCTCGCCTTCCGGCAGATGCCCGACCAGAAGCCGGCCGGAGGCCGTCCAGTTGAGCGGCACGCGCGTGCCGACGCGGGAGGCGACCTGGAAATGGCTCGGGCCATCCGCCATGGCGAGCACCAGCATGTAGTCGCCGTCGCGGCCGCAGACCTGCACCGTCTCGCCCGCCTCGCGGCAGAGGTCGTGCATCTCGTGGGTGGCGACGCTCATGAAATCCAGCGACCGCGCATAGGCGAGGCCGTAATGGTAGAGCCGCGCGCCGAGCCAGATCGAGCCGTCCGCATTGCGGGCCAGCATGTTCTTTTCGACGAGGTCGTCGATGATCACGTAAACGGTGGACAGTGGCGCCTTGACCGCCTTGGCGATCGCGTAGGCGCCTGCCGGAGAACCGGTTTCGTAAAGATAGTCGATCACCTGCAGCGCACGGTCGATGCCGCTCACGCGCGAGCGGCGCACGCCCTTGGCGCCTGCTTCTTCCGCCGGGACGGCGTCTTCGGAGAGTGCTGCGGATGAAGTCTTGGCGTCCAATTCGGTATTCCTCTCGGGGCTCCTCGCCTGATCTCGGGAGGCTATTACATTACTATGGCATAGCTGTCGATGGCAATCCGCAGCCTGCCGACACTTTGGAGAGATGAAAATGTCCGATGATATCCGCACCCGGATCGGCCTTCGCCCGGTCATCAATGTTTCCGGCACGATGACCAGCCTCGGCGCCTCGATCGTCGTTCCCGAAGCGATCGCGGCGATGAGGGCGATCCTGCCGCAATTCGTCGAAATCAATGACCTGCAGCGCAAGGCGAGCGCGGTCATCGCGCGGCTGACGGGCGGCGAGGCGGGCTTCGTCACGGCCTCCTGCTCGTCCGGCATCAGCCTCGCGGTCGCCGGCGCCATCACCGGCAACAACCTGCTCGCCATCGAAAAACTGCCGGATGTCACGCCGGAGAAGAACGGGGTCCTCGTGCAGACGGGCCATGTGGTGAGCTATGGCGCGCCGGTGGACCAGGCGATCCGGCTTGCCGGCGGCAAGGTCGTGCTGATCGGCCAGGCGACCTCGACGCACCGCTTCCACATGGAAAACGCCATCACCGAGAAGACGGCGGCCGCCGTCTACGTCGTGTCGCATCATGTGGTCGATTACGGCCTGCTCAACCTCGTCGAGTTCGTCGAGATCGCCCATGCCAGGGGCGTGCCGGTCATCGTCGACGCAGCCTCGGAATACGACCTCAAGCTCTTCCTGGCGCAGGGGGCGGATATCGCGCTTTATTCCGGCCACAAGTTCCTGGGCGGCCCGACGTCCGGCATCGTCGCCGGCAGGAAGGAGCTTGTCCGCAACGCCTTCCTGCAGAACATGGGCATCGGCCGCGGCATGAAGGTCGGCAAGGAAAGCATCTACGGCGTCATGGCGGCGCTGGAGGCATGGGAGAAGCGCGACCATGCGGGTATCCGCGAGCGCGAGACCGGCTACCTGAACCTCTGGAAACGGACGCTCGACGGCCGCCCCGGCGTGACCGCCCTGATCGAGCCGGACCCGACGAACAATCCGCTCGACCGCATGCGGGTGATCATCTCGCCGCCGGAAGCGCATATCACCGCCTGGGATCTCGCCGCGGCGCTGGGACGCGGCGAACCGCCGGTCATCGTCCGCGACCACGAGGTGGAGCATCACCATTTCTACCTCGACCCCTGCAACCTGCATCCCGGGCAGGAGACCATCGTCGCGAACCGTCTGGCGGAGGAACTCGACAAGGCGCGTGCTTCCAACGAGATCATCGCGACGCCCTTCGAGGACCGCAGCCGCCACCGCTTCGACAGCGCACTGCGCTGGCCGGACTGAGAGGTCGGTGACCGGATGGGCTCTCCCTTCTCCCCGCCGGGGAGAAGGGGAGAGCCAGCCTCTCGAACCGCATTCCCCTTGTCCGGCAAGCACATGGAAAGCGATAGATAAAAGGGAACGACCATGACCGCCACCGAAACCAAGACCCTGCAAGCCGCAGCCCCGGTTCTGTCCGTCCAGAACCTCACCACCTCCTTCCTGGTGGATGGCGAGTGGAGACCGGTGGTGCGTGACGTTTCCTTCTCGGTCGCGCCGGGCGAGACGGTGGCGATCGTCGGCGAATCCGGTTCCGGCAAGAGCGTCACGTCGCTCTCGATCATGCGGCTGCTGCAGCCGGACTCGAGCCGTATCGAGGGCCGCATCACGCTCGGCGGCCGCGACCTGCTTTCGCTTCCCGAAAGCGAGATGCGCAAGGTGCGCGGCAACGACGTGTCGATGATCTTCCAGGAGCCGATGACGAGCCTCAATCCGCTCTTCACCATCGGCGACCAGATTTCCGAGGCGCTGCTCTGCCACAAGGACATGTCGGCGGCGCAGGCAAAGGCCGAGACGATCCGGCTGCTGGAAAAGGTGCGCATTCCATCGGCCGCCTCGCGTTTCGACGAATATCCGCACCGCTTTTCCGGCGGCATGCGCCAGCGCGTGATGATCGCCATGGCGCTCGCCTCGAAACCGAAGCTCCTGATCGCCGACGAGCCGACGACGGCGCTCGACGTGACGATCCAGGGCCAGATCCTCGACCTGATCAAGATGCTGCAGGACGAGGAGGGGACGTCCGTCCTGTTCATCACCCACGACATGGGCGTCGTCGCCGAGATCGCCGACCGCACAGTGGTCATGTATCGCGGCGAGCAGGTGGAGACGGGGGCGACCGCCGATATCTTCCATCGCGGCAGGCATCCCTATACGCGGGCGCTTCTCTCGGCCGTGCCGGTGCTGGGTTCGATGCAGGCATACGAGCGGCCGCTGCGTTTCCCGGTGGTCAATACCGCGACCGGTTTGTCCGACACGCCGGTCGAGGTGCCGGATACGGTGACGAAGGACAGGCCGATCCTCGAGGTGAAGGGGCTGACCAAGCGTTTCGATATCCATTCCGGCCTGTTCGGGCGGCTGAACGGCCGGGTTCATGCGGTGGAGAACGTCTCCTTCGATCTTTTCGCCGGCGAGACGCTGTCACTGGTCGGTGAATCCGGCTGCGGCAAGTCGACGACGGGCCGCGCCATCATGCGGCTGATCGAGCCGGACCAGGGTTCGGTCACGGTCGAGGGGCGCGACATGCTTGCGCTCGACAAACGGGAAATGCGCGAGATGCGCAAATCCGTGCAGATGATCTTCCAGGACCCGTTCGCCTCGCTCAATCCGCGTATGACGGTCGGCCAGGCGATCGCGGAACCCTATCTCGAACACGGGATGGGCGCGCCGAGGGAGGCGAGGGAGGTCGTCGCCGACATGCTGCGCAAGGTGGGGCTCACGCCGGACATGGCAAGCCGCTACCCGCACGAGTTCTCCGGCGGCCAGCGGCAGCGCATCTGCATCGCCCGCGCGCTGGCCCTTCAGCCGAAGGTGATCGTTGCCGACGAAAGCGTCTCGGCGCTCGACGTGTCGATCAAGGCGCAGGTCATCAACCTGATGCTCGACCTGCAGCAGAGCCTCAACCTCGCCTTCCTGTTCATCTCCCACGACATGGCCGTGGTGGAGCGGGTGAGCCACCGCGTCGCGGTCATGTATCTCGGCGAGATCGTCGAGATCGGCCCGCGCGCCGCCGTCTTCGGCAATCCGCAGCACGATTACACCAGGAAGCTGATGGCGGCCGTGCCGGTGCCTGACCCGGATCGCCGCCGCGAGAAGCGCATGGCCGCGAGCGACGAGCTCAAAAGCCCCATCCGCGCGGCCGGCTACGTGCCTCCGAAGCGCCGCTATCAGGTGGCCGGGGAGGGCCATTTCTTCCAGATCGCGGGATAAGGTGTCCAAGGCGGAGATGTATATTTTCCAGCGAAGGCGGACTTCGTTGGAAGGAGGCTACACGATCCCGATGTCCATGGCTCACACGCCATGTCCGCATTGCGGATGAGGCGGGTGGCAGCATCGTGTCGGCGCCGCCCGGCAGGTCCACCCGATCGGCAAGGGCATGAGATCGGATCGGGCCGGCGTGGCGTTATTCCCGGCGCGGCCCTCTACGATTTCAGCGCGATGTAGGTTTGCGGATCGAGCGTGGTGATGCGCACCGCCGTTTTCTCCGTCACGACGTCCGCCAGCAGTCGCCGCAGCGCTTCGCCGAGTGCCGTCAGCACAGCGCCTGTCCGCTCCGGAGCCGGCAGGATGTGCAGTTCGACGTTGACATGCGGCTGGTCCCCGAGCCCGTACACGGGAACCGCCACGATCTGGCACGCATCCGGACCTACCCGCAATTCGCGGCACAGCAACTCACGGAATTGCGGCAGGAGGGCGACGATGTCCTCGGCATGGCGGGTCCAGACGGCATGGTCGATATAGATTTTCGCGTTGGGCAAGGATGATCTCCTGATGACGGTCATGGCTGGATGCCCGATCCGGAACGGCTCCGGATCGGGCAGGACTGACGGGTCAATGGGCGAGCTCGGACCGCACGGGGCCGTCCGGCTGGGCCCGTCGGGTCAGGCCCCATATGGCGATTGCGGCGACGATCGCAGGCAGCGCGCCGATCGCGAACAGCGTCTGCAGGGGCATCTGCGCCGCCAGCAGCGCGCCTCCCACCACCGGGCCGAGAATGGAGCCGATGCGGCCGACGCCGAGGGCGAAGCCGACGCCCGTGGCGCGCGACGGGGTGCTGTAAAGGCCGGCGGCCAGCGCGTTCATGTTATTCTGGGCGCCGTTGACGCAGAAGCCGGCGATGAAGATGGCGATGCCCAGCGGCAGGCCGCCCTGCGCGCCGACATAACCGACGGCCGCGATCGCGACCGCGGCGGAGAGGAGCACGAGCCAGAGAATGCGGAAGGAACCCATGCGGTCTATGACGCGGGCCAGCACGATGGTGCCGACAATTCCCCCGACATTGAGCAGGGCCGTGAAGAGAATGGCCTTCGACAGGTCGATGCCCGCCTGCTGCAGCGTCAGCGGCAGCCAGTTGATGAGGAAGTAATACATCAGCAGGTTCATGAAGAAGGCTGCCCAGAGCATGAACGTTCCGGCGATCCGGCCGGCGCCGAACAGTTCGGCCCGGGCGGCGGCCCGGTTGCCGCCATCGGCCTTCTGAGCCGTTTCGAAGCGGGTCTCCGCCGTCACGTTCGCGTCGGGAACGGCCCTTGCCACCAGCCGTGCGACAGTCGCTCCCGCATCGCGTCGGGCGACCAGGAAACGCACCGATTCCGGCAATATCGGCACCAGCACGAGCAGCAGGAGGAGCGGCACGACGCCCCCGATGAGGAACACGCTTTCCCAGCCATATGCGGGAATGATCTGCGCGGCGAGCAGTCCCCCGAGAACGGCGCCAAAGGGAAAGCCGCAGAACATGACGCCGACGGCGGTCGACCGCCAGCGCGCCGGCGTGTATTCGGCGCTGAGCGCGATGACGTTGGGCATGGCGCCGCCAAGGCCCAGGCCGGTGAGGAAGCGCAGCGCCAGCAGCGCTTCGACCGACGTGGCGAACATCGTCGCCAGTGAGAAGAGCCCCATCAGCGCGACCGAAACGAGGATCGCGAGCTTGCGCCCTCGCCGGTCCGCGACCGGGCCAAGCGAGAGCGCTCCGACCATCATGCCGACAAGGCCGGCGGCGAAGACCGGCCCGAAAGCCGCGGGCGTCAAGCCCCAGCTCTTGGCCAGGACGGGTGCGACATAGGCGATCGCCTGCGTGTCGAAGCCGTCGAGGACGACGACGGCGGCGCATAGCCCCACGGTCAGGGTCTGGAAGGACGTCCAGCGCCCCTCGTCGATCAATCGATCGACATTCACGATTTTCGAAGTCTCAGCCATATCTCTCCTCCAGGCTGCAAATGAATGAAAAGGGGTCTCCGGTCCGCCCTCTTCGGGCGGGCATGTCCGTCAGGCGCGAGCTCGCGGGCGGCCGTCGGTCACGCCGTGGCGAGGACGAAATCGAAGGGGGATCGCCAGAGCGTCGGAGCGTTCTTGAGGCGTTCGAAGGGTGCGACGAGGGTCTGCTTGACGCCGAAGACGGTGTCGGACTGGAGATAGGGGTCGTCGCCGACGAAGGTGTGGGTGACGAGCTTCTGGAAGCCCTTGGCCCTGACCAGGTAATGCATGTGCGCCGGCCTGTAGGGATGGCGTCCGAGATGGGCGAGCATCTGCCCGACCGGCCCGTCGTCGGGAATGGGATAGGAGACCGGCTTGATGCCGGTGAAGCGGTATCGGCCGTCCGGGCCGGTGACGAAGATGCCGCGATTGTTCCACCTGGGCTGGATGCCCGGCTGCTGCACGTCGTAGAAGCCGTCGGCATTGTCGGACCAGACGTCGATGCTGGCGCCTTCGACCGGATTGCCGTCGAGATCGAGGACGCGGCCCTCGTAGAGGCAGCTTTCGCCCTTGCCGTCG
>NZ_JBHMAA010000063.1:0-1557 GCF_042429745.1 Neorhizobium puerariae
GGCGGAGGAGGCCTGTTCGGTTGCCCCTTGGGAAAGCTGTTCCGAGCTTGCCGAAAGTTCCTGGCTGCCGGACGAGACGTTGTCGGCGGCGGCAAGCGCATCGCCCACCACGCCGCGAAGGCGCTCCACCATGCTTTCCAGCGCGAGGCCGAGCGTATCCTTGTCCGAAAGCGGCTTCGGCGAAACCGTCAGGTCGCCGTTGGCGATCTGGTCGGCGATATTGGCCGTATTGCGCAGGTTGGCCGTCATCACGTTGATCGTGTCGACCAGATCCTTGATCTCGTCATTCGTCTTGATCTCGACATTCTGGTTGAGGTCGCCGATGGCGACGGCATTGGCGGCACCCATGATCTTGGCGAGGCCCCGGCTGATCCCGAGCGCGATCCACAATGCGGCGATCACGGCGGCGACCAGGGCGATCGCGGCGATGCCGATGATCAGGTTCCGCGTGGTATTGTATTGATTGTTGGTGTCCTCGTCGGCCTGCACCATCAGGGCCTTGTTGGCCTCGACGCGGACCTGGATGGTTTTTTCGATTTCGTCCATCATCGCGCGACCGTCGCCTTTGGCGAGCCGAAGGGCTTCGTCATTGTTGCCGCTCCTGGCCGCCTCGCGGATCGCGTCGTCGACGCGGAAGAGCTGTTCCGCCCGGTCCTCGACGGCTCTCCAGGACTGCTTGGCCTCTTCCGTCGTGGAGGCTTCCTGCAGTTTCTTCAGGGTATCCCGGAAGAGGTCCCTGTTCCGGTCGCCGCCCTGGATATACTTCTGGACGTCTTCCGCGCTGTCCGACGTGGCGATGTTCATCTGCGAGCGCGCAAGCCGCAGCTGCGCATTGGCGAAATTCTGGACCAGTTCCAGACGGGCGGCCGGACCTGCGATCAGGTCGCTGATCGCCTGGTTCAGATGGGAGAGGCTGTAAATGCCATAGCCGGCCGTGATTACCAGCAGAGTGATGATCAGCCCGAAGGCCAATCCGAGTTTGAGCTTGATCGTAAATCGCATAGCCTTATCCCCTCAAGGCGATGAATGCATCGGTCGTGCTTCCCTTCCGTTCGGTCGGGAAGCGGTTCGGAGCAGGAAGACCGATACATTCACTCTTCTGCGGTCGTCCGATCTGTCGGACAGCTGCACGCTGACATGCATGCGGCGATCCCGGGCCGTTTGAGCGCCCGGGACGAATTCTCTTGAAAAACCTCAGGCGCTTTCGCGGAAATCCGCGTCGTCGGCATCCGGGCCGCCCACCGACATGTCGAGGGCGAAACCCTTGGCCCGGGCCTGCTGCGCCAGCACGGAGTGATCCTGCTTGTGCGGCTGCGCGGGGCGGTGGATTTGCGCCGGTTTTGCCGTGGGCTTGCGGTTGGTCGCAGCCGCGGTCGCACGCTTGGCCTGCTTGCTGCCGTTCTGGTCGACCTTGAAGAAGGCGATGGAAGCCTGCAGCTCCTCGGCCTGCGAAGCGAGTTCTTCCGAAGTGGCCGACATCTCTTCCGAGGCGCCGGCATTCTGCTGCGTCACCTTGTCGAGCTGCTGGATCGCCTCGTTGATCTGCGAGGCGCCGAT
>NZ_JBHMAA010000020.1:0-148810 GCF_042429745.1 Neorhizobium puerariae
CTCATGGCCGAGGATCGCCGGAAACAGGCCTTCCGGATCGGCCCCCGACAGCGTGAAATCGTCCGTATGGCAGATCCCCGTCGCCTTCACCTCGACCAGAACCTCCCCAGCCTTCGGACCTTCGAGTTGCACGGTCATCACTTCGAGCGGTTTTCCTGCCTGAACGGCGACGGCAGCGCGGACATCCATGTCTCTCTCCTGATGCTTCTCACGAATCCGGGCGGACTTTCGCACGGGGGGTATCGCGGCTCAAGCCGCGGGGCACGGTTTTATCGAGGCAAAAGACGGCAGGCGGGCGGCGTGGCGTTACCGTCGTCCATTCGCTCAAGGTTCGATGAGCGGCACATGCGGCGAGGCTTCTCTCGGCATCAACCCCGTGAGGCGAGGATCGTCGCTGACCTCGACCAGGAGGGCATAGGGGCGGAAGCCCGAACGCTGGTAGAATTGCACCGCGAAAGGATGGTCGAACGAGCAGGTGTGAACCCAGAAGCGGCGGATCGGCCGCGACCAGGCGATCGCGACCGCGTTGTCCATCAGGAAGCGGCCGGCGCCCTTGCCGATGGCATCGGCCACGAGGCCGAAAAAGGTCAGCTCGCATTCGCCCTCTTCCCGGAAATCGAGCTCCAGCAGGCCGATGGCACGATCGCCGTCCATGAGCCTGAAGATTTCGATCCTGGGGTCGCCGAGGATTGCCGCGAGTTCTTCATCGGCCATGACAAGCCGCGAGGTCCACATCCAGCGCTCGCCGACCGTACGGAAAAGCGTGCGATAGGCTGGAACATCGACGGATCGCCAACGCTCCAGGGAAAGCGAAGCATCGGCCGCCAGTGACGTTTTCAAGGGCGGGCGGACGAACATCTCGAGCCTCGTCTCGACGTTTGCGATCTTGCCGGGCGGGACGGCGGAATAGCCGGAGGGGAGCGAAGGATTTTCGGTCGTCATGCGGCCTTTGGAACCGCTTGGCGGCCGAATGTCAATGCCTGCCGCGCCGGCCTGCAGGGCAATCGCATATGAGGAACCGAGCAGGTGCGGTTTGCTCCCTCTTCTCCCCAGCGGGGAGAAGTGCCGAGCAAAGCGAGGCGATGAGGGGTGTACACGCGGCAATCTTATCGCCAGCCTGTTTGGCTTCACCCCCCTCATCCGGTCCTGCGGACCACCTTTGCCGGGGCGAGCCACAGGTCTCGCCCGTCCTTCGGACCCCCGCTGGGGAGAAGAGGGAGCGCTTTGCCTGCCCATCACTCCACAAGAAAAAAGGCATATCTTGCTCATATGCGATTGCCCTGCACCGGCCCGGAAACCGGTAACGGTTTCCGCAGAGCATGTTGCAGAGAATCAGCAGGTCGGAGCGTTTCTGCGCCCGTCGGGGCGAGACGCGTCCGTCTCCTCAAGCCGCCATTTCGTCGTTGAGAAGATGACTGTCGTCGATCGAGAGCCAGCGTTTGGTCCGCAATATTTCCCTTGGCCTTTCATACGTCACGACCGCCGCCATCATCTCGCTCCATGCGGGATGGTGGGCCGATCGAGGGGCAAGCCGGTCGATCTCGCGCAGCACCAGGGTTTCGGACGGCGAGAGCATCAGCCGGCCGCGCTCGAAGGCGCCGCGCAATACGCGCCAGATATAGGCGAGGTCGTGGGCGTTTATGCCTTCGGTGGCCGGTCGGCCCGCGCGATAGGCGCCTTGTGCTTCAGGCCCCAGCGCGAGGCGGAGCTGGTCGAGCGCGAAAGCGGAGAGGCTTTCCGGCACCTCGGACGCGATCTCCATCGCATGCAGCAGCAATTCCAGTTCCGGGGCGGAACGGACGACGCCATCGGCCGCTATCGTGCGCATCAGCCAGGCTGCGTTCGCATCGTCAATCATGCCTGCCGGTTCGCTGCGGTGGACGACGAACATCGCCAGGCTTTCGACAAAATAGCCGGCCCATTCGGGACCGGATGCGGGACAGAGGTCGTTCAACGCCAGAAGCGCGCGGGCGTCCTCTGCGGAACGGATGCCGTCCGGGAACGCATAGGTGCGCAGCATCAGGATATCGTCGGCCGTGATGCGACCTTTCCCGGCGATGACGCATGCCGGAAAGGAAAAGCGGAAACCGCTCATCTCTTTTCTCCGTTTCATCATGAAACTGAATGTGGGTTCTACCGAAAAGAAGTTGAGGGGCGGAAAAGGAGCAAGGTTAACCGCCGTTCAAAGGAGCCGCTAAACCGCCTCGGCCTGTTTCGATCTGATGCGCTCGCGCCAGATGATGAAGAGGCCGGAGGCGACGATGATGAGAATTCCGAGCCATTTGGATGCCGTCGGGAAATCGCCGAAAAGCGCATATCCGAGCACCGTGGCCGAGATGATCTCGAAATACTGGAAGGGCGCCAGCAACGAGAGCGGCGCGAGGCGGAAGGCGCGCACCACCAGCAGGTGCATATAGCCGGAAATCGAACCGAGTGCGATCAGCAGGAAAAGCCCGAGCCACGAGCCTGGCAGCGACGGCGCGAAATCCGCGCCGCCGAGATCGGCGCCGAAGCTCAGCGCCGCGCCCATGAAAAGCGTGCCGCCGACGCCCGCCATGGTCTGCATGACGAGGGGCGAATCGGCTTTGCCGATCGCGCGGTTCAGGAAAAGATAGAGCGTGTAGAGGAAGGCGCAGACCACCGGCAGCAGCGCCGTCCAGCCGAAGATCGCGTAGCTTGGCTGTATCACGATCATGGCCCCGCCGAACCCGACAACGATCGCCAGCCAGCGCCGCCAGCCGACCTTCTCCCCGAGGAAAAACGCCGACATCATGGTGAGCATGAAGGGCTCGACGAAGTAGATGGCAAAAACATCCGCCAGCGGCATGTATTTGACCGCAACGAAGAACATCAGGCTTGCCGAGGCATGCAATACGCCGCGAAACAGGTTCATCCAGGGGCGTTTCGCCCTGAAAACGTCCGCCCCGGTCAAGACCACCAGAGGCAGGATGCAGACGAGCTGAAAGAAGAACCTGTAAAAAGTGACCTGCCCGGGCGACATGGATTCGAAGGTCGCCATGTATTTGGCGATCGCATCCATGGCCGGCAGGACGATCATGCAGGTGGCCATGATGGCCATGCCCTTGAGCGGATTTTCAGGTGTGGGAGAGGGCATGCCTGGCGCTTTCGAAGGAAAGGCGATCTTGAACCACAGCAGGCCGCGATCTTCAAGCCGGGATCAGGCGGAACGGAGATCGGAAACCGTCGGCCCGAAAATCTCCTCGAAGGCCTCGCGCAACCTCATGTCCACGTCGGCCATCATCACCGGCAGGCCGAGATCGACAAGGCTCGTGACGCCGTAGGCGCTGATTCCGCACGGCACGATGCCGGAGAAATGCGAAAGGTCCGGATCGACATTGAGCGACAGGCCGTGGAAGCTCACCCAGCGGCGCAGGCGGATGCCGAGTGCCGCTACCTTGTCCTCGGCCATGGTGCCATCCGGCAGGAGCGGCTTTTCCGGACGCCTCACCCACACGCCGACGCGATCCTCGCGCCTCTCGCCCCGCACGTTCATCATGCCGAGGGTGCGGATCACCAGCTCTTCCAGCGCCGCGACATAGGCGCGGACGTCCTGACGCCTGCGCTTCAGGTCGAGCATCACATAGGCGACCCGCTGGCCGGGACCATGATAGGTGTATTCGCCGCCGCGGCCTGTGGAAAACACCGGGAATCGGTCCGGCTCGATGAGATCGGCGGATTGGGCGCTGGTGCCGGCCGTATAGAGCGGCGGGTGTTCCAGGAGCCAGACAAGCTCGTCGGCGTCGCCATCGGCAATCGCCGCGACTTCCCGCTCCATCTCCGCCACCGCCTGCTCATAGGGGACGAGGCCATCGGAAATCCGCCAGCGCACCGGCGGCGAACCGGCTCCGGGCAACATGGAAAGGTCGAGATCGGTACGTGTCAGCATGGAAATTCTTTTGGCAAAAACGAAAACGGTGGGCAAGGGGCCGGGCTTTCCGGCCGTTTCCATATAGGTATGCCGGCCGCCGATTTTTATCCTTCAAAAAACTGTCACGGCATACTTGTGCACCCCAAATCCTTTTGCTACATGCTGCCCCGCCGACGCAAATCGGCACCTACCACGATGCGGTCGTGGCGGAATTGGTAGACGCGCAGCGTTGAGGTCGCTGTGGGGCAACCCGTGGAAGTTCGAGTCTTCTCGACCGCACCAACAAAACCCGCTTCGGCGGGTTTTTTGTTGTGCGGAAGGCTTCCGGCAGAGAATCTGCCGTTGGAAATTTGCCGGCCAAGCTCCCGTTCTTTCTGGATTTTTCCCTTGCGCTCCTGGTCCCGGGCACCCGGGGACAGAACATGGAGGCACTCATCCTGCCGGAGAACGGTGAAAAAGCCCGGATGCGGTCTTGAAATCCAGGGCCGATCTGGTGGATTGGTCGTCGTTCCACTTCAAGCGCCGGGGGAAGTCCATGGTAGAAATCAAGGTCAAGGCCCGCCAGACCGGCGCGACGGCCGTGCTCGGGCGCACCGGTCACCCGTGGGTGACAAGCGAGACGGACGGGCGGATCGATGTGGTGACGGGAGCCTCCGAACCCGGATTCAATCCGCTCGACCTGATGTTTTCCTCGCTTGCCGCCTGCCTGGTGCTCAGCGGGCGGATCGCGGCAAGCAGGCTCGGCATCCTCGACAGGCTTGCCGAGGTGAGGGCTCATGTGAGGGGCGAGAAGGCGCATGACGGTCCTTCGCGGGTCACGCGCTTCATCGTGGACCTGAAGGTCGAGGGCGATCTCACGGCCGATCAGAAGGCGGAGATCGTCCACATGGCGGAGGAAATCTGCACCGTCAGCAACACGCTGAAGGGCTCGCCGGCGTTCTCCATCGAGCTCGGCTAGGACGGGTATCCTCCCGGCCCAGGTCGGTGCTTCGTTGCATCAATGATGCGTGGACGCGCCGTCCCTGGCGCCCGTCAGCGTCAGATGGCTTTCGACGTCATGGACACCTTCGACGGTTTCCGCGCTCAGCACGGCCTTGCGTGCCGAAAACACGGTATCGACCGAACCTTCGAGAATCACCCTGGTTCCCTCCGCATGCGGCTCGATGTGGGAGACGTCGACATCGGGCAGGTCCGCCAGGCGTTCGGAAACCTCCCGTTCGAGCTCGGCTGCGGTCTTGCCTGCAATCGCATTCATGGTCGTAGCTCCTCGTTGCTGCGACCGGATAACGGATGAACGGGTTTTTGGTTCTATTTCCGCTTTTCCCATTTGCGGGTGAGGCGATCGCGCTTCAGCCGGGACAGCCGCTTCAGCCAGAAGATGCCGTCGAGCTGATCGATCTCGTGCTGCATGCAGATCGCCTCGAAGCCCTCGGCTTCCTCCTCATGGAAAACGCCTTCCAGATCCTGGTAGCGGAAACGGATTCGCTTCGGGCGTTCGACCTCGTCGGTCGCACCGGGCATGGAAACGCTGCCTTCCGCATGCCGCATGGTCTCCGCGGAGGAGGAGAGGATTTCCGGATTGGCATAGAAGTGGGGGCCGGCCTCCCGGGAGAGTTCCAGGACCACGAGGCGGGTGAAGACGCCGATATGGGCCGCGGTGATCCCCACGCCGGGCGCGGCCCGCATCGTGTCCAGAAGGTCCCCGGCAAGCGCGGCAAGGCCGGCGTCGAAGGCCGCGACCGGCCGACAGGGCAGGGAAAGACCCGGATCGGGATATTTGAGGATGGTGCGGACAGTCATTTTCGAGCTTTCCCCGGTCTTTGCACATGGATTTTCCAGCGCGTTTCAGGGTGCGCACTGGACCGGCAACGCCAATTGTTCTAGCAGGAAAAGGGGCGACATGAACACCGCCGCCGGATCGGGCTATCCGGTTGTTGGCGATGTGTTTTTGGCCGCTATTCCCGGGTCTGTCAGGCGAAGCAGCGAGGGCGGCAGATGAGCGATATCGGCGAAGACAACCGCCTGCGCACAAAGACCGACGACGCCGGCGACGACATCTATTCCGAGGACGGTTCGATCCGCGCCGATTTTCTGGCGCTGGTGGGGGCTGCGATCGCCGATCGCGACGTCCTTTTCCTGCGGAGCCACGTCGCCCGCCTGCACGAATCGGAACTCGGGGACCTGCTGGAAGCGATCCTGCCCGACCAGCGCTCGGCGCTCGTCAGGCTGCTCGGCAAGGACTTCGACCTGACGGCGCTCACCGAGGTCGACGAGGCCATCCGCCTCGAGATCGTCGACCAGATGCCGAACGAGCAGATCGCAGCGGCGATCGGCGACCTCGATTCGGACGACGCGGTCTACATTCTCGAAGACCTCGACCAGAAGGACCGGGAAGAGATCCTCGCCAAGCTGCCGTTCACGGAACGGGTGCGGCTTCGCCGGGCGCTCGATTATCCCGAGCAGTCGGCCGGACGGCGCATGCAGACGGAATTCGTGGCCGTTCCGCCGTTCTGGACCATCGGCCAGACGATCGACTACATGCGCGACGAGGAGGACCTGCCGGAAAGCTTCACCCAGATTTTCGTCATCGATCCGACCTTCAAGCTGCTCGGCACCGTCGACCTCGACAGAATCCTGCGCACCAAGCGGCAGGTGAAGGTCGAGACGATCATGCGGGAGACGAGCTATCCCATTCCCGCCGACATGGACCAGGAAGAGGCCGCCCAGCTCTTCGAGCAGTATGACCTCCTTTCCGCCGCGGTCGTGGACGAGAACGGAAGGCTGGTCGGCGTGCTCACCATCGACGACGTCGTCGACGTGATCCAGGAAGAGGCGGAAGAGGACATCATGCGCCTTTCCGGCGTCGGCGACGAAGAACTCTCCGATTCGGTCGCGCAGACGTCCCGCTCGCGCGTGCCCTGGTTGCTCGTCAACCTCTTCACCGCCTTCATTTCGGCCTCGGTGATCTCGCTTTTCGAGGCGACGATCGAAGAGGTCGTGGCGCTCGCAATCCTGATGCCGATCGTCGCGGGCATGGGCGGCAATGCCGGCTCGCAGACGATGACGGTGACCGTCAGGGCGCTCGCCACCCGCAATCTCGACATCCACAACGCCTGGCGGGTCGCGCGACGGGAAGCCGGCGTCGGCCTCATCAACGGCGTGCTGATCGGCTGCCTGGTCGGGACCGTGGCCGGTCTCTGGTTCCACGACCCCAATATCGGCGGGCTGATCGCCACGGCCATGCTGATCAACATGTTCGCGGCCGCCATGGCGGGAATCACTATCCCGATGATCCTCGACCGGGCCGGCGCGGACCCGGCCGTCTCCTCGGCGGTGTTCGTCACCGCCATTACCGATACGACCGGTTTCTTCTCGTTTCTCGGCCTTGCGACGCTCTGGCTGCTCCACTGACGCCCGCAAAATTGACTGTTACGTAAAAGTCAATTATTTTCGGAGGACGAGCAGCAGGATGTGGTTGTGAACAAATACTATAGCATAACGGAATTGACGCGCGAATTCGGGGTTTCGACCCGTACACTTCGTTTTTACGAGGATGAAGGGCTCATCCATCCCGAGCGGCGGGGCCGGACGCGGCTTTTCCGGGCGGCGGACAGAAGGCTGATCCAGGAAATCCTGCGAGGCCGCAGAATAGGCTTCACGATCGCCGAGATCCGCGAGATCATCCAGGTCTACAAGGAGCCGCCGGGCGAACTCGGCCAGCTCAAGCTGCTGATGAAACGCGTCGACGAAAAGCGCGAGGAGCTTCGCCAGAAGCGCAAGGACATCGACGATACGCTCGCCGAGCTGAACAATGTCGAAGAAGCCTGCCTGACGCGGCTTGCCGAGATCGGCGTCGGAACCTGATCCTCAATCGGATGATGGCGTTTCCATGGAGCATTGCTCGGCGATTGCCTGGACGCGGTCGTCCTGCGGCGTGATGCCGCCTGTCTGCAGCGGCATCATGAGCGACTGGGCGATGAGCCGGTCCGCCGTGCAGCCGCAGAAGCGCTGGCAGAGGGCCCGATCGCCCGTCTGCCTGTTGCAGCCCGCCTCGCAGCTCAGCATATAGGCGTGGCGCGGGTCCGGCGGCGGCGGCGGATGGACGAGCGAAAAAAGATACAGGAGCGCGATCAGAACGGGCTGGTGCATGAGGTAGACGATCAGGCTGTGCCGGCCGGCTTTGGAAAGAAGGCTGGGCTTCGTCTGAACGGCGGCAAGGCGGGGCAGCCAGTTTCCGGAAATCGCCATGCGTGCGACGGCCACACCGGCAAGCAGCGCGGCGACCCAGGGAAAGAGCGGCACGTAGTCGTTCGAACGCGGCGGGATTTCGGCAAAGCCGAGCCAGCTCAGGGCGCGGGTGTTGAACGCGGCCGAATCCAGGATGCCCGGCATCGGGCCGTAGTCGGTTATCATGGCGGCGACGATCAGCAGGACCGCCGCGGCCGTGACGAGCGCGGGCAGGCGCAGGAAGGCGAGCCCGATCAGGCTCGACAGCGCGATATTGTGCAGAATGCCGAAATAGATCCATTCATTCGGGAAGGCGAACAGCGTCGCGATGCTGATCGCCGCGGCCGCTCCGGCGACGATGGCGAACCGCTTCCAGAATGAGGACCAGCGCATCGCGGGGAAATGCGCAAGGACGAGGCTGAAGCCCGCGAGGAACAGAAACGAGCTGGCGATCGACCGGGCGTAGACGCGGAAAAGGCCCTGGGTCGCGGTGCCGGGCTCGATATAGCCGAAGAATTCCAGGTCCCAGGTGAAATGATAGGTCGCCATGGCGATAAGGGCCACGCCCCTCAGGGTATCGATGAGAGTGATGCGGGGCATGCACGAGGGGGAAGCGGGGTTGTCGGCAACAGTCACTGTGGGTCTTTCCGGGTTACTGGATGTCGCGGTCCATAAGCGCCAGCCGCGCCTCGGAAAAATACTGCCGGCGGGTGAGCACGAAGATGACGAACGAGGTCATCGCCATGAACATATAGGGCCCGGCGAACCAGCCGAGATAACCAATCGACAGGAACAGGGCGCGAAGACCGGCGTTGAAATGTTTGGCGGCGATCGTGTTCATCCGTACGACCTGATCGGCGGCATGCTCGGCCGCGGTACGGTCGACATTTGTATCGTGCATCATCGGCAGGGCGCCGAAGAGAATGGTGCAGTAGTTGAAGAGCCGATAGGACCAGCCGAATTTGAAGAAGGCGTAACCGAACAGGAAGGTGAGGCCCGCCACCTTGATCTCGAAAGCGGTGCGGCCGCCATAGGCGACCATCGGCAGATTGCTGAAGACGGCCTCCACCTTGTCCGTCGCGCCAAGCAGGGCGAAGCAGCCGCCGATCGCGAAAATCGAGGTCGAGGCGAAGAAGGCGGTGCCGTTCTGCAGGCCTGCCAAAATCTGAGTGTCGATCATCTTCAGGTCGCGGCGAAGCGAATTGTAGATCCACCGCTTGCGGCGTTCGGCCATGGCCCGGTTGAGGCTCAGGCGCGGAAAAAAGCGGGCTCCCGCGCCGGCCGTCACCCAGGAATATCCGGCCCAGAGAAAGGCAAAGAGCGCGAGAGCGATGTAGTCGGCGGTTGTCATTGGCCTCACCGGGACTCAGAGGAATGCCATTTGTAATGCGTCAGTTCCGGGATTCCGGCAAGGGTGGCCGGAAGCCGGCATCGCTGGTATTCCTCCGGCACAGTTTCTATCTTAGAAACATGTCGCTCGCATCTAACCGGATGTCGGGTAACAGCTACGGCGCCATGGCATATCTGACATAGCCTGTGGCATCACCGTTTCCAGGTATGATCTCATGTTTCTGTCCGTCTTCGACGTCTTCAAGATCGGCATAGGTCCATCCAGCTCCCATACGATGGGGCCGATGTCGGCCGCCAATCGTTTCCTGGCGCTCATCCTGTCGGACGACTGGCCGCGCCCGCCGGGCGCCCAGGTCGCGGAGTTGAAAGTGAGCCTGCACGGCTCGCTCGCCTTCACCGGCATCGGCCACGGAACGGGCAGGGCGGTGATCCTCGGCCTGGTGGGCGAGGAGCCGGCACGCGTCGATCCGGACCGGATGGACGAGATCATCGCCGACGTCGAAAGGACCGGCCTCGTCACGCCGCCCGGCCATCCGTCCTACCGGTTCCAGCCGCGGACGGACCTGATCTTCGACAAGAAGCAGCCGCTGCCGGGACATGCCAACGGTATGAGCTTTTCCGCCTTGGGCAAGGACGGAAGACTGCTTCTGAAGCGCATCTACTATTCGATCGGCGGCGGCTTCGTGGTGACGGATACGGAACTGGAAGCGATGCGCTCCTCCAAAAAGGCATCCTCCGATGCGCGCGTGCCCTATCCGTTCTCGACGGCGAAGCAGATGCTGGACATGTCGCGAGGTTCGGGGCTGACGATCGCGCAGATGAAGCGCGCCAACGAAGAGACGAAGATGGGCGCCGCCGAACTGGACGCCGGTCTCGACGGCATCTGGGCGGCGATGAGGAGCTGCATCGACCGCGGGCTCAAGGTCGACGGCATTATGCCGGGTGGGCTGAAGGTGAGGCGCCGCGCAAAGTCGATCCACGACAAGCTCAACGAGGAATGGCGCAGCAACCGGCTGAACCCGCTGCTCGCCAACGACTGGCTCTCCGTCTATGCCATGGCGGTCAACGAGGAGAATGCCGGCGGCGGGCGCGTCGTGACGGCGCCGACCAACGGCGCGGCGGGCGTCATCCCCGCGACCATCCGTTATTACCTGCATTTCCATGAGGATGCGACCGAGGAGGACATCCGCAACTTCCTGCTGACGGCGGCGGCTGTCGGCGGCATCATCAAGCACAATGCCTCGATCTCCGGGGCCGAGGTCGGCTGTCAGGGCGAGGTGGGCTCGGCGGCCGCCATGGCCGCGGCGGGGCTCGCGGCCGTCATGGGCGGTTCGCCGGAGCAGATCGAGAACGCCGCCGAGATCGCGCTCGAACACCATCTCGGCATGACCTGCGACCCGGTCGCAGGCCTCGTGCAGGTGCCCTGCATCGAGCGTAACGCGCTCGGCGCGGTCAAGGCCGTGACGGCCGCCTCGCTCGCCATCAAGGGCGACGGCACGCATTTCGTGCCGCTCGACGCCTGTATCGAGACCATGCGCCAGACCGGCAACGACATGAGCGAGAAATACAAGGAGACCTCCACCGGAGGCCTCGCCGTCAACGTCGTCGAATGCTGATGCCTTCCGTCGCTGTGGAGCAAGCGGCGAGGGGCTTGACGCAGGGCCTCATTGGGTCTTGAACCGAGGAATGGCTCTTCATCTGATCAAACTCTGTGTCGGCGCGGATTCGATCCAGGACCTCAGGGACTGGGTGGCGGAGCGTTCGCTCAAGGCGATGGCGGCCGGCCTCGAACCGCACAGCGTGCACACGACGCGGATGGTGCCGAAGCGCACCGAGGAACTTCTGGACGGCGGTTCGCTCTACTGGGTGATCAAGGGGCAGGTCATGGCCCGCCAGAAACTTCTCGAGATCGAGACCTTCACAGAGGGCGACGGCATCCAGCGATGCCACCTGCTCCTTGGTCCCGAGGTCATTGAGACGGCGCCGCAGCCCAAGCGGCCCTTCCAGGGCTGGCGATATCTAAAGGACGAGGAAACGCCACGCGATCTCGGCAAGATGGGCGAGGGCGTCACGGCGCTGCCGGAAGAGCTTCGGCGAGAGCTCGCCGAACTCGGGCTTCTTTAAACTTCAGCGCAGCCTGATACGGACGGGCGCCCGGCCGGATCGCATGCCGACATGCAGGTGGATACCCGCTTCCGGCTGGGACTGACGCCATGCGCGGGCTCCATGGCCGAGCAGCATCGCGACCAGGTCGCGTGTTCTTTCCCTGGAACGACTGATACCCAGTCCTGCAAGCCGCATGGCTGCCTCGTGAAGCGGATTGAGGGCTACACCCTTGGCTCTTGTCTTGTGCGCGGGCCGAAAGGCGAATTCCACGCTGTTTTCATTCATCCCCATCGGAAACTCCGTTTACGCGTTACTTTCGAGCTTCCCCCGCACCGGATATCCGGTGCGAGCATTTCGTCGTTCGTTGCGGGCCGCTCACTGGAGCGAAGCCCAGCAGCTGATGCCCTTTTTCTTCAAGACATTGCAGGCATCCACGGCCGTCTTCTGGTCATCGAAGCCACCGAAGCGGGCGCGATAGAGCTGTGCGCCGTTGTTGGTGAAGGCGACAGTGAAGGGTTTGGCGGAACGCAATACTTTTCCGCCTTTATCCTGCGCATTCTGCAGGAGATCCTGGGCCATTTTCTGTGTGGGCGATGCGCCGATCTGGATCACCCAGCCGTTCGGCGCCGCCGGGCTGGCAGCCGGCGCAGATGCCCTGGTCGAGGCGGTGGTCACGTCGTCGACGGTTCCCTTGCCAAGGCGGTGCGCAGCCACCGTCTCGGTCCGCTCGGGAATATATTCCGGAGCGGGGGTCGGCACGGCCGCCATGGAGCCCATGGCGGTGCTCATCACCTGGTTGATGACCTTCTTCTGTGCGGGCTCGGCGGCATAGGCCGATGCGGCGGCCGGAGCTTCGGCGACTGGCATGCGCTCGTTGTAGCGTGCACCCGGCATGGGTCCGCTGTTCGGCAGGTCGAGCGCAGCCATCTGGCGCGCGTCGGACTGCGTGGCGGCGACCGACGGAGCGGATCGCACGGGTGCTGCCGGCACAGGCGCGGCAGGGGCGGCCTGGGCGATCAGGTTGCTGTTGCCGCCGCGCGACGAGGCCTGCGGCAGGTATTCGGCGACCAGCTTGCGCATCGTGGCATCGCGGGCGGCGCTCGAACGGCCGCCGAGGACGACCGCGACGATCGAGCGGCCATCGGCCTGGGCCGAGGTGGCAAGGTTGCTGCCGGCGGCGCGGGTATATCCGGTCTTGATGCCGTCCACGCCCTTTACGGTGCCGACCAGCCGGTTATGGTTGCCGATCACCTGCTTGCCGAAGTTAAAGCTGCGGATGCCGAAATAGCCGTAATACTGCGGAAAATGCTGGCGCAGCGCGATGCCCAGGCGCGCCTGGTCGCGGGCAGTGGTCATCTGCGTGGTGTTCGGCAGCCCGTTGGCATTGCGATACGTCGTGCGGGTCATGCCGAGCGCGCGCGCCTTGCTGGTCATCATCTGGGCGAAACGGTCTTCCGATCCGCCGAGGAATTCCCCGAGCGCGGTTGCGATATCGTTGGCGGAGCGGGTGACGAGCGCGCGGATGGCCTGGTCGACCGAGACGGAGCCTCCGGCGCGCACGCCAAGCTTCGAGGGCGGCTCGGAAGCGGCGTGAGCGGACACCGGCACCGGACTGTCAAGGCTGATGCGCCCCGCTTCGAGGGCTTCGAACGTGAGGTAGAGCGTCATCATCTTGGTGAGAGAAGCGGGATAGCGCAGGCCATCCGGATCTTCGCCGTAAAGGACCTTGCCGGTCTTGGCGTCGACGACGATACCGGCGTATTTCGGCGCTGCCTCAGCAGGCGTCGAGAAAACCGATACCGCCAGAACCAGGGAAAAGAGACAACCGAGGAAACGTCCCGGAACCGTAGCGCCACCCTTAGGGAAGGAAGCGGAGAACATTGTTTTCGACACTGCCGCACTCATCGCTTGCATCACATTTTCATACGTCCGGACGCTCCTCCGTCACGGCCGTTATCCCTCACTGTAGGAGAACAGCGTTACCAAGAGGTTTATGATGAACGGCAGCTTGCGGTGATCCGCTGCATTTTAGACATTCGTTCCATCCGTCCGCCGGGGCCTATTTCGCCAGCCGGTTTTCGACAAAGGACCGAACTTCGGCATCAATATGTTGCCAGTCCTTCAGAAGCGCGCTGGAGAAGCGGTAGAGCGCCGTCAGGTCCTGGCCGACATGGATGTCGCGCTGGCAGTCGCCGCTGGTGGGTTTCTCTCCGGCTGCCGGCAGCAGGCAGCGCACGACATAGTCCGCGGAGCCCGGGCGAGGCGCGGTGAGGATGACTTCGCCGCCATAGCCGGAATCGGCGCGCAGGTGGTGAAGCGTCAGCCCGAAATCCATCTCCTGTCCGTCGCCGTCGAAGAATTTCGAATAGATCGGGTCGAGCCGGCCGGACATGTCGCGCGACATGGTGCTTTGCGACAATTGCAGGAAAATCAATGACGAGGACTGTGAAACGTCATCGAAACGCCGGCGCGATCCGGCGCTGTATCCCTCAAGTTCGGGCCATGTCGCATAGAGGTCCGCACGTTCCGCCGTCCCGCTTCGCCGCTGTTCCCGAAAGCGGATCATATTGGCCGGGAGCCGGAGGCTGTCCTGCCCGATCCGCACCATAAACTGCTCGGTGCTGTCGGTATGGCCCGCGAGAGCGATGCGTTCGCCGAACCAGCGTCCGCCTATGCCGATCGCCGCCGTCAGCGTTGCAAGCACAGCGATGACCGCCGTCAACCGGTAGAGAAACCGGTTGGAGATCAACGGTTCTTCCTCAAGGGAAGAAGGGGTGGGGGCTGGACCTGCCATGCCGTGCGCTCCATGTTCATCGAGGGACACTCGCCATGCCCCGGAATGGAACGGGAACGAGGAACGGAACGCGGGCGGGCGACTGGGCGGCAGTCTGGAATGCGAGGGTTAATACTTCGTAAACAGGGGGCGGGCCGGAAACCGGCTCTGCGAGGAGGCGAAGGTGCAGCTTTTTCACGGAATCAACGTGGTGTCGATCTCCGTTACGGATCTCGAGCGGGCACGGCTTTTCTACCGCCATACGCTTGGTCTTGGAGAACCGCTCCATGATCTGCCGGATGCGGGATGGATCGAGTTCTCGACCGGGGCGGACGGAAGCAATCTGTCGGTGACCCTTGCGGGGCCGGGCTGGGAACCGTCAACCGGCACCACCGTGGTGCTCAACGTCAAGGATTGCCACGCGGCGGTCGACGAACTGCGATGCCGCGGCGTGGCCTGCGGCGAGCCGGTCGTGTTCGAAGGCCATGCGGTGCATGCATCCTTCCACGACCCCTTCGGCAACCGCCTGCAGATGTGCAGCCCGGCGGCCTGACGGGAACCGCCGCCGGACGCCGTGCCTCTTCTTCCGGAGCCGTTATCGTCCGACGGAGCCGACGGCGATCGTGCGGCCGTCCTGCAACTTGACCCAGCGGGCCGGATCGTCGGTCGCCTGGCGCTTCAGGTAGGTATATTCCGTGTCGGACCAGAGCATGACCTTGTTGCGCATGTTGTCGAGCACGAAATCGCCGCGATCGGTGCGGACGGTCAGCACCGCGTGGCCTTCTCCGTTCGGCTGCAGCACGACGGTGATGAGAAGATCGGACGGATCGAAACCCTTGGTCATCAGCATCTTGCGCTTGAGGAGCACGAAATCCTCGCAATCGCCGACAGTGCGCGGATAGGCCCAGCGCTCCTCCACGCCGTAGATCTCCTGGTCGGTCATCGGCGTGATCGAGGAATTGACGGTGTAGTTGATGTCCAGGAGGGCCTGCCACCTGTCCTCGGTGAGGGCCATCGGACCGGCATCCTTGTAGGTCGCCGCGCACTCGCTCACATAGGTCTTGCAGAATTCATAGTGACCAATCGGCGGATTGGCCTTGCCGATGACGCGCATCGCGCCGGCCGGCATGCCGAAGGAATGTCCGGCGGAAAAGAGGGCCATGACGGCGGCGATGGCGGTGAGGCTCAGTCCCTTGCTGCACTTCATTTTTGTGTCTCCCCGTTGTGGGAAGAACACTGACACAGAGGGTTTGAGTGAGCGCAAAATATCGCAGTAAAATCAATCTCTTATTTGAATTCAATTTATCTAAAAGACGATTCGAATGCGCATCGAATTTTGCTAAAATTCGAATGGTATTCGACTCTTGTTTTCACAAGACGCCGGCTGCCCGACCCGGAGGGCCGGCTGCCGTTTCCTCCAACTCGTTGCGGATAAAAGACTTTTTTCGCGGATCGGGAGATGCGGGAATTTGCCGGCGGAGCGCTTGCGGGAGACGACGCGGAGACCGTCAGCCTGCGGGAGCGCGTCATGGCAGGGCTTCCGAGGGGCACGGGGAGGCGATTTCAGCCCCGGCCGGCGGGCCAAAAAAGTGCCGAAAGGGCACAATTTTTTTCAGAAAAGCTCGTTTTGGCACACGAAGTTGCCTGCCAGGCCGCGTTGTCCAGCGATGAAACAGGTCTTTATGAGAGATGGGAAGGCGCCCGTGGCGGATGCCTCAAAGGAATTCGGTCAGCGTCTCGCGCGACTGGACCGAGTTGAATTCGATGGCGACGCCTTCGATGAAATGGCGCACCACGCGGCCGCGCATGTTGCCGAGGCGGACAGCCGTGCCGATCGGCGGGCGGATATCGACATCGACCGCCGCGCCCGAAAGGGAAAGGTCCATGATCCGGCAGGCATAACGCCGGCCATCGTCGAAAATGATCTCGGCCCGGGTGTTGCGCGGCGTCAGGCGATCGTGGCGGCGATCCTCGGGCAGGCCGAGTTCGTGCTTGTTGGCGATCCAGGTGAGCTGGGCCGCAAGCTTTTCGCGCTTGCGGTCCGTCGCGTTGATCGACATCGCGAACCCGTCTCCCGAAAGAGCGAGCACGGTACCTTCCAGGCGGCCGATATGATCGAGATAGGCGATCACGCGCTCACCGATGGCCGGACGGCCGAGGCAGGAGAAGGCGACGTCGCCCGGGGACATATCCACCACGGAACAAGGAAATTCCTCGTGCGTCGCGAGCATCAACCGGCCCGAAACGTTGACCGACACCCGCTGGAAAGCCCTTTGGGAGGGGGCTGCCTGTGTCGACGAAACGTGGGCCGGCTGAAATGAATACATATGAGAGAGCTTTTCTCTTCGGACGTGTCGCCGAAAGATAGCCTCTCGCGGTTAACAGAAGGTTTTGCGCGGGGTTCCTGATCAGGGTTCCTGATGATGGGCGAAGAGACGGCGCCACAGCGTTTCGCTGGAGCGGCGGGGCGCGCGCCGGGGCGGCGTTTCGACGGGCAAGCCGCTTGCGACGAGGAACGTCCAGTTTGCCAGGGCGAGGCCGATGACCGGACGTTCCGTCGCCGGGAAGGGCGACCCGTGCGGAAGAAGCGCGCCGAGGACCCGGTCGCTCTTCTCCTCTTCCTCGGAGCGGACCGGAAGAAGCAGCATTTCATACGGCAGGCTCACATCGCCATTCGTCGCCAGCACATCGAGGAGAGCCGGTCTTTCGTAACCGATGACGTTGTGAACGATCTCCGCCGGGTGCGCATACTGGTCATGGAGCCATGTTTCGGCAAAGGCCGCGCCGCGCAACTCGCGATCGAACAGGTCACAAACGCGTGTTCCGGCCAGCCGGAAAGTGAGGAGGCCTGCCGCGTCGGCCGTCGCGATGAAGAGATGCGGGAGCCAGTTGCGCAGAGCCACGGGGTCTATCTCCGTGCGCAGCGGCGCCGCGCGGTCGGCCTTGATGTCCGCCCAATAATCGAAGACAGCCCTGGTTGCCTTGTTCCTCATTCATCATCACCTGTCACATTTCGATGCAGATCGCGCCTCATGCGCGACCATTCCCCGAATGCTCAGCGAAATTCATGCCACGAGCGGACCATCAAGGTTAGGAAACCGTTAATTCGAGGCCCCGATCGGCCTCCGTCCAGGGCGCTTTCCTTTGTTCAACCGCTCCTATATGGCTGACGGTCATTCCGGGAAGGAATGACGGAAAGGGACGGGAATGAGCGATGGGCCGAACATGGCTGAGGAACGGGAGGAAACGGGCGGGGAAGACCAGCGTTCGCCCCCGATCTTCAACCTGCCGCAAAGCCTGGTGGTGACGCTCGCCCTGCTGGCGGCGATCTACGTCGTCCAGGAATACCTGCTGGACGACGATACGCGGGCCTATCTGATCGTGAACCTCGCCTTCACGCCGCTGCGTTATGTCTATCCGCTGGAGGAGCAGGGGTTCGCCTGGCTGTGGACGCCGGTCACCTATTCGCTGCTTCACGGCAGCGTCGAGCACATCCTCTTCAATGCATTGTGGCTGATGGCGTTCGGAGCGCCGGTCGTCCGGCGTATCGGCACGCTTCGCTACGTGCTTTTCTGGGTGCTGTCGGCGGTGGCGGCGGCCTTCTTCCATGCCATGCTCAACTGGGGCAATGAAACGCTGCTGATCGGCGCTTCAGGCGTGGTTTCCGCACTGATGGGAGCGGCCTGCCGCTTTGCCTTTCCGCCCCGGCGGGGTTACGATCGGACCCACGGCCATCTCTATCCCCGGCAATCCATCCTCGGTTCCTTCCGCAACCGCACCGTGGTGATCTTCACGGCGATGTGGTTCATCGGCAACCTGCTGATCGCTTTTGGCGTCACGTTGTTCGGCGCGGAGGTGGGACCCATCGCCTGGGATGCGCATATCGGCGGCTTCCTGTTCGGCTTCCTGCTGTTCGCTCTCTTCGATCCGCTGCCGGCATCCAGGTCCAGGACCTAGAATCCCGTTCACGCAACCTTGATCTGCCTTCGACCTCGTCCTAAAATTCTCAAATGAGCGGGAAGCGATCCCCGCCTGCGGTGCGTTTCCCCTTGGGAGCGGGGTAGCACCCAAGCCACGCGGTTTACGAGGAGAAAGCCATGGCAATAATCGTCAAGAACATGCTCGATGCAAAGGGCCGCGACGTGGTGACCGTCGGTCCGGACAAGACGCTGCTGGAAGTCGCCGAAATCCTGCACCAGAAGAAGATCGGCGCCGTGGTGGTCACCGGAATGGAAGGCCGGATTTCCGGCATCTTCACCGAGCGCGATCTGGTGCGGGCGATCGCCAGCAAGGGGCCGGCGGTGCTCGACCAGCCGATCAAGTCGACCATGACCACCAACGTGCATCGCTGCAAGGAAGAAACGACGGTCGATGAACTGATGGGCATCATGACCGGCGGGCGTTTCCGCCACGTTCCGGTTGAAAGGGACGGCAAGCTTGCCGGCATCGTTTCGATCGGCGACGTCGTCAAGTCGCGCATTCGCGAAGTCGAACTCGAAGCGGAGCAGATGAAGGCCTATATCGCCGGCTGACGTTTTCGAAAAGCGTCGCCGGCAAGCGCGTTCGCCCGCACTCTAGCGGGCGAATACTTCCTGAACGCGCTTGAGCGCGGCGATCTGGGCCACGGTTTCCTCATAACCGCGTTCAATCGCCTCGCCGGCGCGATGGAACTCGGAAAGTCCTATGTCGCTGAGGCGAGGGTGAAGGGCGAGGTCCGGCGGATCGCCGGCAAGCCGCGCGCGGGAAATGCGCTCCTGGATGATATTGAAAGCCTGCACCATCGTGCTGGTCACGCCGACGCGGGCGTTGTCGGCTTTTCTGGCGGCTTCATCGGTCGACTGGACGCTGGCGCTGTGCTTGACCACCGCCGAGCGGCCGAAGACGTCGTAGTTCAGGTTGACGGCGACCACGAGGGGCTGCTCGTAGGCGCGGCATACGGATGTCGGAACCGGATTGACGAGCGCGCCATCGACGAGGGTGCGGTTGTTGCACTTGACGGGTTCGAAGATGCCGGGCAGCGCATAGGACGCGCGCAACGCCGTGATCAGCGAACCGCTGGAAATCCATACTTCGTGGCCGGTGTGCAGTTCCGTCGCGACGGACACGAAAGGTCGGTCGAGATTTTCGATCGACAGACCTTCGAGATGCTCCTGCATGCGCTTGGTGAGCCGCATGCCGCCCAAAAGCCCGCCGCCGCCAATCGTCAGGTCAAGTAGGCCGGCAATGCGGCGCATGGTGAGCGAGCGGGCAAAATTCTCGAGCGCGTCGAGCTTTCCGGCAAGGTAGCAGCCGCCGACCAGGGCGCCGATCGAGGTGCCGGCAATCATGCCGACTTCGATGCCTGCTTCGTCGAGCGCCCTGAGCACACCGATATGGGCCCAGCCGCGCGCGGCGCCGCCGCCAAGGGCAAGAGCCAGTTTTGCTTTGCGGGGAGGCTGGATGTCTGGGGGGCGTGAAGGTTCAAGAACTTGCATTCCGCCGGCTTCGGCAGGCGCCGCCTGCGGATCGTGACGATTCCAACTCCAGTTCAGCATCGACAAAAACCTCCAAGCTGAACACTCCCCAGTCTAGGGATTAAACACCCGACCGGTTTCGAAATCGTTTATCCGACGCTTGCATGTCGAAAAACGAGGCAATTACCTATTTGGTTCCCCCGTCCGAATAGACGGTATCAGGATCGAAATGGCGTTCGTCGTCGGTGATTTCAAGGACAGCATTGCTGTCACGTTTTGTGACGATCCGATAAAAACAGGACCGCCGGCCGGTATGGCAGGTCGCGTCGTGACCGGCCACGGAAACCTTGAGCCAGACGGCATCCTGGTCGCAGTCGGTCCGCAGTTCGTGGACGGTCTGGAGGTTGCCGGAGGACTCGCCCTTCTTCCAGATCCTGCCGCGCGAACGGCTGTAGTAATGGGCAATGCCCGTCTCGACGGTCAGAGCCAGGGACTCGGCATTCATATGAGCGACCATGAGGAGCTCGCCGTCGCGGACGTCGGTCACGACGGCGGTGACGAGGCCGCCGGCATCGAAACGGGGGGTGAAGGCGCCCGCGCCTTCAAGCTCCGCCTTGTCGGCGGAAGGCTTTTCAAAGGTGAATGTCATTTTGAAACTCCGCCGCTCAGCGGTTGCGGGCGAGCGTGAAGAAGCGGGCCTGCTCGGCGGCGTTCGCCTTGAATTCGCCGGTGAAGGTGGTCGTCATGGTCTGCGACCCCTGCTTCTGCACGCCGCGCATTTCCATGCACATGTGTTCCGCTTCGATCATCACGGCGACGCCACGGGGCTTCAACGTATCTTCGATAGCGGAGGCGATCTGCGCCGTCAGGTTTTCCTGGGTCTGAAGACGACGGCCGAAGATCTCCACGACGCGCGCGATCTTCGACAGGCCGAGAACGCGGCCGTTCGGCAGATAGGCGACATGCGCCTTGCCGATGATCGGCAGCATGTGGTGTTCGCAATGCGAGAAGAACGGGATGTCGCGCACCAGCACGATATCGTCATATCCGGAGACTTCCTCGAAGGTGCGGCCGAGCACTTCTTCCGGAGACTGGTCGTAACCGCCGAAAAGCTCGCGGTAGGCTGCCGCCACACGCTTCGGCGTATCGAGCAGGCCTTCCCGGGCCGGGTCGTCGCCCGCCCAGCGAAGCAGAACGCGCACGGCTTCCTCGGCCTCCTGCTGGCTCGGACGGGCCTGCTTCTCCTTCGAGGCCGGGAAATTCTTCACAATGGCATCCATCTATCGTCTCCCGATGCGGTTCAAGGCCGCATCCGACTGGCGTTACTCACAAACTGACCAACACGCGGGCAGCCGCGGCTGAATTTTGTGCAATCTTTCGCTATCTGAGCCTCGGCGGATGTTTTTACAAGATATCCTGTTCCTATTTCGAGAGGATTTCGTGAAAACATCCTTTCTTGATGACCTCGTCCGCAGACCACATATAATGTCAGGAACTCTTTTGTGGTAGTCCATAGGACGGGACGCTGTGTCAAGCTTTCGCCGACGGACTGCAAGCGGGCCGCCATGGACGATATCTACAACAGCAAGATTCTCGAATTCGCCGGCAACATCACCCGTACCGGCACATTGCCGGATGCGGACGCGAGTTCGGAAAAGCACTCGAAGCTCTGCGGCTCGAAGGTGAGGGTCTACCTGAAGATGGAGGGCGATACGGTGACCGATTTCGCCCACGAGGTGCGGGCATGCGCGCTCGGCCAGGCTTCGTCCTCGATCATGGCGCTGCATGTCGTCGGCGCTACGGCCGGTGAAATCCGCAAGGCGCGGGAAGACATGCTCGCCATGCTCAAGGAAGGCGGCGAGGGACCGGATGGCCGTTTCGAGGAGATGCGTTACCTGAAACCTGTCAGGGACTACAGGGCCCGCCATCCTTCCACAATGCTGACGTTCGAGGCCGTGGTCGACGCGATCGCCCAGATCGAAGCGCGCGAACGTCCCGAAGCGGCCGCCGTCTGAGCCGATGTGCAATGCTCCGGATTGCGGGCATCCCGAACAGCGGCCGAAAGCCGGCCGTTCGCGCAACTGGTCCGGCCCGTTCCCCAAGACGCCCGGCAGACTTCTCGGCATGGGGTTCATCCGGCTTTATCAGCTCACGCTTTCGGGCTTCATCGGCAATTCCTGCCGCCATATCCCGACCTGTTCGGAATTCGGCTACGAGGCGATCGCCCGGCATGGGCTGTGGCCCGGCGGCTGGATGACGGTTTTCCGCGTCGCCCGTTGCGGTCCGGGCGGAACCGGAGGGCTCGATCCCGTGCCGGAAGAACTCGGCAGGCGGCAGCGCTGGTGGGCTCCCTGGCGCTACTGGAAGCGTTGATCGTCCTCGTCACGACGGAAGACCAGCGCTTTACTAGGCGGGCGAAAGCGACTATCACGCGCCCGTTGCCGGCCGGCCTCTTTGTTCCGGCCAATTTGCCACCACCCGCATTCGTTGGCGGGACTGGACAGGAGAAAGACATGTCCCAATCCATTTCCCTTACATTTCCCGATGGCTCCGTCCGCGTATTCGATGCCGGAACGACCGGCCGCGACGTCGCCGAATCCATCTCCAAGTCGCTCGCCAAGAAGGCGGTCGCGGTCGCGGTCGACGGCACGCTGCAGGATCTTGCCGATCCGGTGACCGCCGGCAGGATCGAGATCGTCAGCCGTACCGACCCCAGGGCGCTGGAGCTGATCCGCCACGATGCGGCGCATGTGATGGCGGAAGCCGTGCAGGAGCTCTGGCCGGGAACGCAGGTCACCATCGGGCCTGTGATCGAGAACGGATTCTACTACGATTTCAAGCGGGTCCATCCCGACTCACGCGAGGACTGGCCCTTCACGCCCGAAGATCTGCCGAAGATCGAGGCAAGGATGAAGGACATCATCGCGCGCAACAAGCCGTTCACCAAGCAGGTGTGGCCGCGCGCGAAAGCGCGCGATGTGTTCGCCACCATGGGCGAGGGCTACAAGGTCGAGCTGGTGGACGCGATCCCGGAGGACCAGGACGTCAAGATCTATTATCAGGGCGACTGGTTCGATCTCTGCCGTGGCCCGCATATGGCCTCCACCGGGCAGATCGGCACGGCCTTCAAGCTGATGAAGGTGGCCGGCGCCTATTGGCGCGGCGATTCCAACAATGCGATGCTGACCCGCATCTACGGCACGGCCTGGGCAACGCAGGAGGAGCTCGACCAGTACCTTCATGTGCTGGCGGAGGCCGAAAAACGCGACCACCGCAAGCTCGGCCGCGAAATGGACCTGTACCATTTCCAGGAGGAAGGCCCCGGCGTCGTCTTCTGGCACGGCAAGGGCTGGCGCATGTTCCAGACGCTGACGGCCTATATGCGCCGCCGGCTTTCAGGCGCCTATGAGGAAGTCAACGCGCCGCAGGTGCTCGACAAGTCGCTCTGGGAAACCTCCGGTCACTGGGGCTGGTACAACGAGAACATGTTCGCCGTGAAATCCGCCCATGCCTTCATCCACCCGGATGACGAGGAAGCGGACCAGCGCGTCTTCGCCCTGAAGCCGATGAACTGCCCGGGGCACGTCCAGATCTTCAAGCATGGCCTGAAGTCTTACCGTGAACTGCCTATCCGCCTTGCAGAATTCGGTCTCGTGCATCGTTATGAGGCATCCGGGGCGCTGCATGGCCTGATGCGGGTGCGCGGCTTCACGCAGGACGATGCGCATATCTTTTGCACCGACGAGCAGATGGCGGCCGAATGCCTCAGGATCAACGACCTGATCCTGTCGGTCTACAAGGATTTCGGCTTCGACGAGGTGGTGGTGAAGCTTTCCACCCGGCCGGAGAAACGTGTTGGTTCCGACGCCCTCTGGGACCGCGCGGAAGCGGTCATGATGGAAGTGCTGAAGACCATCGAAATGCAGTCGGGCGGGCGCATCAAGACCGGCATCCTGCCGGGCGAGGGCGCGTTCTACGGACCGAAGTTCGAATATACGCTGAAGGATGCGATCGGCCGTGAATGGCAGTGCGGAACCACGCAGGTGGATTTCAACCTGCCGGAGCGGTTCGGGGCGTTCTACATCGACCAGAATTCGGAAAAGCGGCAGCCGGTGATGATCCATCGCGCCATCTGCGGCTCGATGGAACGTTTCCTGGGCATCCTGATCGAGAACTTCGCCGGCCATATGCCGCTCTGGTTCGCGCCGACCCAAGTCGTGGTCGCCACCATTACCTCGGATGCAGACGACTACGGCCATGAGGTGGCGGAGGCGCTTCGCGACGCGGGACTGGTCGTCGAGACCGATTTCCGCAACGAGAAGATCAACTACAAGATCCGCGAGCACTCGGTCACGAAAGTGCCCGTCATCATCGTCTGCGGCAAGAAGGAGGCAGAGGAACGCTCGGTCAACATCCGCCGCCTCGGCTCCCAGGCGCAGACCCCGATGAAGCTCGATGAGGCGATCTCCTCGCTTGCCCTCGAGGCAACGCCGCCGGATGTCCTGCGCCGCATCGAAGCGAAGAGGGCGGCTGCAGCCTGACCTGCAATCCCGGCAGCGCCCGTCAACGGCGGGTGCTGCCGGAAAACCGTAACGTCACTGCAACAATGCTGTGACATTGTCATGGGGCGGGACCTGTACCGCGGAGAATGACTTGCGGTTCAACCAGCTTTCCTACGCCAACGACAGGGACCCGCGCCTCAAGCGCTGGTTCATCCGCTCGATCGAGGGCCTTTCCGGCCGCGATCGTTTCGCGCGTCTCTACGATGTCTGGCGCAGGGATATCGTCGGAAAGGGCGATCGCGTCTTCGGCAGGATGCTCGACCTGATCGGTGTCGACCTCGACGTGGCTGGCGACTGGCCGGTGCCGGGCATGGCCGGCAAACCGCTGGTCATCATCGCCAACCATCCCTTCGGCATCGGTGACGGCATTGCCGTTCTGGCGCTTGCGGAACAGCTCGGAAGGCCGTTCCGGGTGCTGATCCATAACGAGCTTCTGAAGGTGCCGGAAATGGCACCCTATTCCCTGCCGGTTTCCTTCGAGGAAACGAAGGAGGCGGTGGCGCTCAACATGCAGACACGTCATGAGGCCCTGCGGCTTCTGAACGAGGGGACGACCATCGTTATCTTTCCCGCCGGCGGGGTCGCAACCGCGAAAAAGGGTTTCGGACGGGCCGAGGACCTTCCCTGGAAGATCTTCCCGGCCAAACTCGTTCAGGCGGCGCATGCGAATGTCATTCCGATCTATTTCGAAGGCCAGAACGGACGGCTCTTCCATATCACAAGCCATATTTCGATGACGTTGCGCCTGTCGCTGCTGATCCGCGAGTTCAGACGGCTCTCCGGCTCGACAATCCGGGCACGCGTGGGTGCGACCATCACCTGGGACGAGATGTCGGCGATCGCCGACCGGAGGGAACTGCTCGCCATGCTCCACGGCGCGGTCTTTTCCATGCGGCCGCCGGCCCGCCGCAGGTTGGCGAAAGCCGGTTAGTTGTTGTCGGTCAAGGCCTCCGCGGAGCCCGCCACCTGCGGCGTCTCCCGCATCAATACTTCGACATCGGCGTTGCGGCCTGCCTTGACGGTGAAATTGCGCTGGTAGATCTTGTTCTTGTTACGGGCGACGGCAAGGTATTCGCCTTCCGACAGGACCATGGTCGAAAAGGCGCTGACGCTTTCGTTGACGATATCGCCGGCGGCCGTCAGGACCGACCAGGCGGTATCGGCGATGGCTTCACCGCCCGGCTGCGAGACGAGCTTCAAGGTGACCTGGGCTGCGCGGTGCTGCAATACCACCTGCGTGAGCTTGCCGCCTTCCACCTGGATGTCTGCCCGCACGACCGCGTTGATATCGCCATATTCCGAAACGACGTGATAGGTGCCCGCATTGAGCCGCACGACCGTGTTCGGCTTCACGTCGGCCATCACCAGCGCCCGGTCGCCGTTCCCCCGGACCTCGGAGGAATAGACGGAAAAGCTGAGCTGGTTCGGCGGTATGCGCTGATCGGAGCCGGCGACGGCATTCAGCACGAAACCGCCGGCATCGAGCACGAGCGTTTGCCTTGGCACGTTGCCGTCTGCAGGAACCGTGAGTTTCTTGGTGACGCCGGCGCGGCCAAAGGCGCAGTTGACGAAATAGTCACCTGGCGCGAGCTGGAAGGCTGCCGGGCCGCCCTCCGAACTGGCCACCAGCGGCAGTTTGCCATCCTCGCCGGTCATGGGGCTGAAAACGCGCCAGACGAGACCTTCCTGCATGACGTCACCGTCCGCCGTCAGCTTGGCGTCGAACAGAACGTCCTTGCCGACAATGTTCAGGGAGCCGCGCGGCACGGCGGAAAAAGCGTTGAGCTTCGGCATCTTCGCCGTGCTGTCGAGCTGCTGGAAACTCTTGAAGGCGTCTTCCGCAGACGTGTTGAAAGCCAAGCCGAAAACGAATGTTCCCGCAAGGAGCCAGCGTGCCGCCAAGGAAGTGCCCGACATCTGTTGTATACCAGTTGACTCTTCTTATTCGAAGGGTCACTTGAAGACCAATGCCAAGGCAATTTCAAGACCTCCCCTCCGCATACAGCTCCGATTGAAAGTTTTGACCATGCAAAATGAGATTAAACTTGTCGATTTCCTGCGCGACAGGCATTCCACCCCCGTCGCGCAGATCAAGGAACCCGGTCCGTCGCAGGAGGAACTGCAGTCGATTCTCGCCTTCGCGACACGCGTTCCGGATCACGGCAAGCTGGCACCGTGGCGCCTGATCGTCTATCGGGGCGATATCCGCAGAAAACTTGGCGAACGGTTCCTGGCGCTTTCGCTGGAGAAGACGCCGGACCTGACGGATGCGGCGAAGGACGCGGAACTCACGCGTTTTACCCGCGCTCCGCTTGTCGTCGCGATCGTCAGCACGGCCGCGCCGCATGTGAAGATCCCCGAGTGGGAGCAGGTGCTTTCCGCCGGCGCGGTCTGCTTCAACATGCTGCTTGCGGCGAACGCGCATGGCTACGTCGCAAACTGGCGCACCGAATGGGTGGCTTATGACGGTGAGGCACTGCAGCTTCTTGGCGTGAAGCCGGACGAAAAGGTCGCAGGCTTCGTCCATATTGGTTCCAGCGATTTCCCGACGCCGGACCGGCCGCGCCCGGAACTCGCGCAGATCGTGACCTATGCAGGCGAAGGCGCCGCCTGATGTTCTACACCACCGACACGAACGAGCACGGGCTGAAGCACGACCCTTTCAAGGCCATCGTCGCTCCACGCCCGATCGGCTGGATCGGCACGAAGGGCAGGGACGGTTCCTTGAATCTCTCGCCCTATTCCTTCTTCAATATCGTGGCGGACAGGCCGAAGCTGGTGATGTTCGCTTCCAGCGGCCGGAAGCACAGCCTGAAGAACGCCGAGGAAACCTGCTTCTTCACCGCAAGCCTGGCAAGCAGGGACCTCGCCGGGCAGGTGAACGCTTCCTCGGCTCCGGTGCCTTACGGCGTCAGCGAATTCGAGATCGCGGGGCTGACGGCGAAGATGGCCGAGCTGATCGACGCGCCTTACGTGGCTGAGGCCCATGCCGTGCTCGAGTGCCGGGTTACCGAAGTGATCCAGCCTAAGGGTCTGGATGGTGAGGGCGCGGACACTTTCATGGTTTTCGGCCAGGTCATCGGCATCCATATCAGCGAGGACATCCTTCGAAACGGCCGGATCGACATGGGGCTCGCCCGGCCGATCGCGCGGATGGGGTATCGCGACTATGCCGACGGGGGGGCGGATGTTTTCGAAATGTCCCGGCCGGCAGGTTCGGCGGGATAGTCCACGAAAATCCGATTGACGATCGGAATTTGACGCAGGTCGCGGCAAAGCTTGCCGGTAAAGCCGTTTTCGCGCGCCGCGAGGCATTCCTTCCGGAAGGCGGCTTCGTCACCGGTTCCCGATAGGGAATCGAGGGCGATGACGCCGGCGGCGGATGCGGCAAGCCCGATCGTCGCCCGCGCAAGGCGGGACGCGTCGGAGCGGACATCGAGATGCGCTTCCCAGCACAGGCCGGAAAGCCGCCTGCTGCAGCGCTCAAAACTCATGGCCGCCAGCACTCCGGCGTCATCGGCCAGGGCGACAATCGCTGTCGCTGCCGGTGGCCTGCCGCTACGCAATTCCTCGACCCGCAGAACGACATCAAGCCGCTGGACTTCGGCGCCGTTCCGCGCGCCCGCGAGAAAGACATGGTTCGCACCGCAGCGGACCGCCAGTTCCGCCGCAGCCTCGGTTCGCCCGGAGGAGAAGGGCGGGAGGAGGAAGGCCGGCGGCCGATGCACCTCGATTTCCGCCCATGCCGTGCAAAAGCCGGCGACCGCTTTCCAGTCATCGACGGAGGCGGCCAGATCGACCACGATCCTGTCTGCGCCGGCATCGCGGATTTTCGCGATGTCCGCCGAAGGCTCGACAAGCAGCCAGGAACGTATTTTCAAGAGCTTCTCCGTGGTTAACAAGTATAGTGAACCAATCTTAAACTTTTTCGCACTAGATTGAATCCCGACCGGCTGGATGCGTTCCGGCATGTGTTATCGGGGCTGGGTGTGATCGTACAGGCATTTCTTCGTTGGGCGGAAACCGCAAGGGCGGGTGACAGGGCCAAGGCGGCCAATGCGCTGGGCCGCGCCTATCTGCATTCGCCGATGGGGGGCGACCAGCGCCGCGCAGCCGCGCTTGCCATGACCTATCTGCTTGACGATCCCTCGCCGCGCGTGAGGCTGTCATTGGCCGAGGCGCTGGCCGATTCGCCCGAGGCGCCGCGGGCCGTCATCGTTTCTCTCGCGGAGGACCAGCCCGAGATCGCCTGCACGGTGATCGCCCGCTCGCCGGTTCTGACCGAAAGCGACCTGGTGGACCTTGCGGGTCGAAGCGACAGCCTGACCCGTGGCCTGATTGCGGCAAGGCCCGGCCTTCTGCGCGGCGCCGCCGCCGCGATCGCCGAGATCGGCGACGAGGGCGAGGTCATCGTCCTGCTCGAAAACGCAACCGCCTCGATCACCCGCATTTCCCTGCGGCGCATTGCGGCGCGATTCGGGCATCGCAGCGACATCCGCAACCTGCTTCTGGAGCGGGAGGATTTGCCCGCGGATGCCCGGCACATGCTCGTCGGCCAGATCGCCGAGGCACTGGCGAGTTCCGGGCTGGTGCGCACGACGATGGCTCCGGCGCGCGTCGATTGCGCCATGCGCGAAGCGGGCGAGGCGGCGGCCGTGGCGATCGCCGGCGCCGTGCCGCTGGGGGAAATACCCGGCCTTGTCGATCATCTGCGGACCGCGGGCTGCCTGACGCCGGCGTTCCTGATCCATGCGCTCTGCAGCGGCAAGGTGGACTTCTTCGCCGGCGCGATGGTTTCTCTTTCTGGACTGGACGACCGGCGCGTCAAGGCCATTCTCGCCACCGGTCGCATGCATGCCGTGCGCGCGCTCTTCGAGGCTTCCGGTCTTGATCGCGATATCGCCTCCGTTTTCGTCGAAGCCGTTTTTCTATGGCGCAACGCGGCGGCAACCGGCACATCGGACGGCATATGCGCCCTTCTGCTGGAAAGACTGGCGCGCTCGCCAACGCATATTCCGCCGGTTTCCGAGCTGATAGACATGATCGAAAAACTGCACCGGCTGGAAATGCGGCTCAGCGCACGCTCTTATGCGACCGGGGTTTTCCTGGCAGCCTGAAGCGCTCAGCGCTGAAACTTCCTGGCAACCCAGGAATAGCCGTCCTCGACGAGGCGGACGGGCTTGGTCATCAGCGTTTTGACGCCTTCGGTCGTCGGCAGGACATTCCTGACGCGCTGGATCGCGCTGGTTGCGAGCGTCTCCTTTTCCTGCGGCGTGACAGCCGTCGCTTGCTGGACGGGCTGGGCGGCCGGCGTATCGGGCCTTGCCTGCGGCACGGGAGCATTGGCAACTTCGGTCGCCTCCGGCTTCTGGCAGACGGCGATGATCATCGGATAGGGCTGGTTCGCATAGCGGACAAGCTGGCCCTCGGAAACCGAATCGCACATTTCGACGGTCGGCCATCGGTTGTCCGCCGTCGCGATATAGTGGCAATCGGTCCCGGCGTCGTTGCAGCCGAGAATGGTCATGACGATAAGAGCGGCGTTCATGTCATCTCCTGGGTGATCTCGACCGAGTTAAACCGGGCAAACTTGACCAGACTAGGGTCGGGAATCATAAACAATGGATTGGAAGAGGCGGGAATTCGGATGACGGTGACGATTGCGCTCGAACCTCCCCGGCAGGCCGGGGTCCTGAGATTGCTTGAGCTTTCCGAGGCCTATGCGGCCTCGCTCTATCCTGCCGAAAGCAACCACATGGTCGACGTCTCGAGCCTCGAAAAGCCGGAGGTGTCGTTCTTCGTCGCGCGGAAGGGCGATGCCGTCCTCGGCTGCGGCGCGCTGGTCGAAGCGGGCGACGGAACGGCGGAGATCAAGCGCATGTTCGTCGACGAGACGGCGCGCGACCTGAAACTGGGCAGGCGGCTGATGGAGACGATTCTGGAAAGGGCCGATGAAATCGGCCTGAGGGCAATCCGCCTGGAAACGGGAATATACCAGCCGCAGGCGATCGGTCTTTACCGTGTTTTCGGTTTCCGGGAGATCGCGGCCTTCGGAAGTTACAGACCAGATCCCCTCAGCATCTTCATGGAGAAGAGGCTTTCCTGACCGCCGGGACCTCCGGATGACGGTCCTGCATGGGCTGCCCCTTGGCGAATTCGGCCGATTCCATCTCGGTGCCTTCAGCCATCTTCACCTCGCGAATCCATTCGCGCCATATCGAAACGAGCAGCGCCATCAGCACCGGGCCGATGAACAGGCCGAGAAAGCCCATGGTGCTCACGCCGCCGACAAGTCCGAAGAAGGTCGGGAGGAAGGGCAGCTTGATCGGGCCGCCCACCAGGCGGGGCCGGAGCGTCTTGTCGACGATGAAAAGCTCCACCGTTCCCCACAGGAACAGGGCGGTGCCGGCGACAAAGGAGCCGTTTGCCACGAGGTAGAAGGAGATGAGCGTGAAAGAAAGCGGCGCGCCGCCGGGGATGAGGGCCATGACGCCCGTGATCACGCCGAGCGTCACGGGCGAGGGGACGCCGGCAATCCAGTAGGCGATGCCGAGCACGATGCCTTCCCCGATGGCGATCAGCGTCTGGCCGGTGACGGTCGAGCTGATCGTTGCGGGAACCACGCGCGAAATCCGCTCCCAGCGCGCCGGAAAGATGCGTTCGCCGAGAAGATCGATCTGCTGGGCAAAGGAAGCGCCGTCGCGATACACGAAGAAAAGCGCAATGAGCATGAAGAGCAGCATCAGCAGCAGATGGAACGCTCCGCCGCCGGCGGCCACGATGGCGCGGTAGATATTGCCGATATTGGCGCCGCTGACGATCTGGATGAGGCCACCGATGGCTCCCGGCGATCCCACGCGCTCCACCCACTGGACGCCAAGCCATTCGCCGGCCCAGGGGAGGCCGGTGATCCAGGCGGGCGGCGGCGCGCCGAAGCGATTGACCTCGGCGGCCCAGACGATCCACTGGCGCACTTCATCGATCGTATAGGAGATCGCGATGCCGATCGGGACGATCAGGAAGGTCAGGATGAATATAATCGCGAGCGAGGCTCCGAGCGTCGTGTTGCCGCCGATGCGGCCGAGCAGCTTGCGGTACAGGGGCCAGCTCGCAAAACCGATCACGAGGGCCGCCAGGACCGGGATGACGAAGCCGTGGAAGAAATATATGCCGGCAGTCGCGACAAGCACGAGAAGCCAGCGGGCGGCGGAAATCGGCGGAATGAGCGCAACCCTGCTCGGCGTCACCGGCCCGAGCCAGCGCGGTTCCTTGGACCCCTTGCGATCGTTGTTTCCGCTCACCGTTTATCCTTTTCTTCTTTTGCCGTCATATGGCGTCTGCGGCTCCCCGGCACAAGATTAACGCTTCAGCTATTAAAAGGAAGCTTACTTACTTGCCCTAGACGGAAGATGCGATAGAAATATGAAATCGCCCTCCGGTCGAGGCCGGACGTAAACGTAAACCCACCTGATGAGGTTCGTTCGACCTCGACGGAACGCAGAAGTCTCCGCCGCTATTGCTTTGTAGGCCGGACAGTCTTCAGGGACTCTCGATATGCCTTCCATGGATACGGTCGACCTTACCAATTGCGACCGCGAACCTATCCATATCCCCGGCAGCATTCAGCCCCACGGATGCCTCGTCGCCTGCGATGCCGCAGGAGCGATCATCCTTCAGCATTCCGCCAATGCGCCGGAGATGCTTGCGGTGGCGGCGGATATCAACGGCCGGCGGCTGGAGGAGGTCATCGGCGGAGAGGCCGCCCATGCGCTGCGCAACGCGCTCGCGACGTCGGACGACCCGGCGCGGCCGGCATTGAGACACGCTCTCCAGCTTTCTTCAGGCAAGCGTTTCGACATCTCGATCCATCGGCTGGAAACGAAGGTGATCCTGGAGTTCGAGCCGGCGGCGGCGGAGTCCGATCAGCCGCTCGAGGTGGCGCGGGTGCTGATCAGCCGCATTCGCAACACGACGAACCTTGACCGGCTGGTCGAAAACGCCGCGCGGCTCGTCTACGCCATGCTCGGATATGACCGGGTGATGGTCTACCGTTTCGAGCAGGACGGTTCGGGGAAGGTCGTCAGCGAGTACAAGCGACGCGACCTCGAAAGCTTCAAGGGGCAATATTTTCCGGCGAGCGACATCCCCAGACAAGCCCGCACGCTCTACGTCAGGAATACGATCCGGGTGGTTTCGGACGCCGGCAACCCCCGCGTCCCCATCGAGCCCGAGCTGGACGAAACGGGCGAGGCACTCGATCTTTCCTTCGCGCATCTGCGCAGCGTCTCGCCTGTGCATTGCGAATACCTGCGCAACATGGGGGTCGCGGCCTCCATGTCGATCTCCATCATATCGGAAGGCGAGCTGTGGGGCCTGATCGCCTGCCACCATTATTCGCCCAAGGTGCTTTCGATGTCGCAGCGCGTCGCGGCCGAAACCTTCGGGGAGTTCTTCTCCCTGCATCTGAGCGCGCTCAGGCAGCGGCAGGTCATGGAGACGGCGAGCAGCGCGCGGCGATCCCTGGACCTCTTTCTCCAGGCCGCATCGCACCATGCGGATATCGGCGTGCTTGTGAGAAATTCGCTCGGCGATTTCGGGCACATGCTGCCCTGCGACGGCGTCGGCCTCTGGCTCGACGGCGTCTGGAGCGCCGAGGGCGCGGCACCGCCTGCGGATCTCATCGGCGAGCTTGCGGACCAGGTAGGGCAAGTCGCAGCCGGGAGAGTGTGGTCGACGTTCGAACTTTCCAGGGATCTGCCGCAATCACGGGTCTCGCCGGAGGATGTCTGCGGTGTCGTGGCCGTTCCGCTCTCCCAGAGGCCACGGGATTACCTCTTCTTCTTCCGCCGGGAGGTGGTGCAAACCCTCAACTGGGCCGGCAATCCGGAGAAATCCTACGAGACCGGGCCGCTCGGCGAAAGGCTGACGCCGCGCAGGAGCTTTGCGATCTGGAAGGAGATGGTCCACCATCAGGCGCAGCCCTGGACGGACGGCGACCGGGAAATCGCCGAGGCGATCCGCGCGGTCCTGGTCGAAGTCGTTCTTCATCACAACGAACTGCTTGCCGACGAGCGGGGCAAGGCGGACGTGCGCCAGCGCATGCTGAACGAGGAGCTCAACCACCGCGTCAAGAATATCCTCTCGATCATCAAGGCGCTGATCGGCCATTCGGTGGATTCCGGCGTCAGCCTGAAGGAGTACATCGACTCGTTGAAGGGGCGCATCCAGGCGCTCGCCTTCGCACACGACCAGGTGGTGCGTGGCGGCGATGGCGGCGTGCTCTCCGACCTTCTGGAGGCGGAACTGAAACCCTATGGCGAAGGGACGCGCAGCATCGCGCTCAAAGGCCCCCGCATCTGGCTCGACAGCCGCGCGTTTTCCGTCATGGCACTGGTGCTGCACGAGATGTCGACCAATGCGGCCAAATACGGTTCCCTGTCGGTCGACGGCGGGCAGCTCGATATCGGATGGTCGCGGCTTCAGAACGGCGATTGCGAACTGATCTGGACCGAAAGCGGCGGACCGCCCGCCAGCCCGCCGACACGGACCGGCTTCGGCAGTGTGCTGATCAGCCGCAGCGTGCCTTACGAGCTGGAGGGCGAGGCGAGGGTGGATTATCCGGGCGAAGGGGTGAAGGCGCGTTTCCTGATCCCGTCGAAACATATCCATCGTGACGAGGAACCGCCGGGCTCCGAGCCGGAGAGCAGCGTCGGCGCCGCTCCGAAGGCGGATATCCCGTCGCGGCTTTCGGAAATCGAGCTTCTGCTGGTCGAGGACCAGATGCTGATCGCGGCGGATGTGGAAGCCATGCTCGCGCATCACGGCATCTCGAAGGTGACGACGACACCATCGGTGGCCGATGCCTTTCGCAGACTGAAGGATTTCACGCCGGACGTGGCGATCCTGGACGTCAATCTCGGCTCCGGCACGTCGCTGCCGATCGCCGAAGAGCTGATCCGCAGGGGCGTTCCCTTCGTTTTTGCCACCGGCTATAGCGACAAATCGATCATCCCGGCCAGCTTTTCCGCTCCGGTGGTCCGCAAGCCTTACGAAGCAACCGCGCTGATCGGCGCGGTCACCAGGGTGCTCGGCGACCGGGCCTGATCAGATGTCGAGGTTCTCGGCGAAGGCGGCGCGCTCCTGGATGAAGCGGAAGCGGGCGTCGGCCTTGGTCCCCATGAGGTTGTCGACCGCCTCGCGGGTGCCTTCGAAATCCACGTCGTCGATCTCGACACGCAGAAGCGTGCGCTTGGCCCGGTCCATGGTGGTTTCCTTGAGCTGCGCCGGCAGCATCTCACCCAGACCTTTGAAGCGGCTGATCTCCACCTTGCCGCGCCCCTTGAACTCCGTTTCCATCAATTCCACGCGGTGCGCATCGTCGCGGGCGTAGATGGTCTTCGCTCCCTGGGTAATCTTGTAGAGCGGCGGGACGGCGAGATAGAGGTGGCTGCCGCGGATCAGCTCCGGCATTTCCTGATAGAAGAAGGTGATCAGCAGCGAGGCGATATGGGCGCCGTCGACGTCCGCATCGGTCATGATGATGACGCGCTCGTAGCGAAGGTCCTCCTCGCGGTACTTCGTCCGGGTGCCGCAGCCGAGCGCCTGGATGAGATCGGCGATCTGCTGGTTCGCAGACAGCTTCTCGCGGCTGGCGCTGCCGACATTGAGGATTTTCCCGCGCAGGGGAAGGATCGCCTGATTGGCGCGGTTGCGCCCTTGCTTGGCCGAACCGCCTGCCGAGTCACCCTCGACGATGAAGAGTTCGGCGCCCTCGGCCGTGTTCTGCGAGCAGTCGGCGAGCTTGCCGGGCAGGCGCAGCTTGCGCACCGCCGTCTTGCGGTTGACTTCCTTTTCCTTGCGGCGGCGCAGGCGCTCCTCGGCGCGCTCGATCACCCAATCGAGAAGCTTTGCCGCTTCGGCCGGATTGCCGGCCAGATAGTGGTCGAAAGGATCGCGCAGCGCGTTCTCGACGATACGCTGGGCCTCGACGGTCGCAAGCTTGTCCTTGGTCTGGCCGACGAATTCCGGTTCGCGGATGAAGACCGACAGCATGCCGACGGCCGAGATCATCACGTCGTCGGTGGTGATCTGCGCGGCGCGCTTGTTCTGCGTCAGCTCGGCGTAGTTCTTCAGGCCTTTGGTCAGCGCGATGCGAAGACCCGCCTCATGCGTACCGCCCTCGGGCGTCGGAATGGTGTTGCAGTAGGAATGGAGCTGCGGATCGCCGCCATACCATGTGATCGCCCATTCGAGCGCGCCATGGCCGCCGGTCTTTTCGGTGCGGCCGGAAAAAATCTCGCGGGTGACCGTGAAATCCTTGCCGAGCGTCGCAGCCAGATAGTCCTTCAGGCCGCCGGGAAAATGGAAAACCGCCTTTTCCGGGATCTCGCCGCCAGCAGGCACGATACCCGGATCGCAGCTCCAGCGGATTTCGACGCCGCCGAAGAGATAGGCCTTGGAGCGGGCCATGCGGAAGATGCGGCCGGCATCGAATCTCGCATGGTCGCCGAATATCTGCGGGTCCGGATGGAAACGCACCTTCGTGCCGCGCCGATTGTGGACATCCCCGAGTTCCTCGAGCCCGCCCTGCGGCACACCCCGCGAAAAGCGCTGGCGATAGAGCTTGCGGTTGCGGGCGACTTCGACTTCGAGGAGGTCCGACAGGGCGTTGACGACCGAGACGCCGACGCCATGCAGACCGCCGGACGTTTCATAGGCCTTGCCGTCGAACTTGCCGCCCGCATGGAGCTTGGTCATGATGACCTCGAGCGTCGACTTGCCCGGGACCTGCGGGTGATTCTCGACCGGGATGCCCCGGCCGTTATCGGTGACGGTCAGGAAGCCTTCGGTATCGAGATGCACCTCGATGAAATTGGCATGACCGGCGACGGCCTCGTCCATCGAGTTGTCGATGACTTCCGCGAAGAGGTGATGCAGCGCCTTTTCGTCCGTGCCGCCGATATACATGCCCGGGCGCATGCGCACCGGTTCGAGCCCTTCGAGCACGCGAATCGAGGAGGCGCCGTAGTCGTCGCCGGACGATTGCACCGGGGCAGGGCGCGGTGCCGACGCTTCGGCCCGGGAGGGTGGCGCGGTTTCGACGGCGGCCGGCCCTTGCTTCAGGGGCAGGTCGGCGAAAAGGTCGTTATTGTCATCCATCGGCTCAGTCGGTACTACCTGTCGGGGTGCGGAGGAAGAAGCCATACCCATCTCGTGCTGTTTCGAATCACTCGCGATTCTGCCAGAAAGCAGGCTTTTTCGCGATGCCGCAAAGAAACGGCCGTTTCCCAGAAATGCTTTGCCGGTACGGCAATAGCAAGTTCGGCCGCGTCAGGAGTCCGATGAAAAAGGCCATGTCCACAATTCATTTCGTCTTCGGCACGGTTTTTGCTGGTTTGACCTTGTTTTCCGGCCTGTCCGCCGCCGCAGAGGACGGCCCCGTCAAACCGTTCAAGGACGATCTCTTTTCCCGCATGACGGTTTTGCAGACGGCCGACGGCGGCGCGTACGAAGTGATCGACTACCAGGAAATGCGCGATATCAACGGTCGCGACCGGGAGCCGGAGCGGCGGGTCAGGGATGCCTATGTCTCGCCCGGCGTGCGGCGCTACCAGGAAAACGAAACGCTCGACCTTTCCGGCCGCAAGCTCGATGTCACCAGGGCGGGACCGGCAAGGGGGGGGCGTTCACGGTGATCTTCATCCACGGCCGCGGAGGTGACCGGCGGCTCGGCGCCAACGACTACACGTTCGGCGGTAATTTCAATCGGCTGAAGAACCTCGCCGTCGGCAATGGCGGCACATATTACGCCCCGAGCGTCACCTCCTTCGGCGACAAGGGCGTCGCCGACATCGCGGCATTGATCCGCTATGCCTTCGATCAGTCGTCGGGGCGGCCAGTGATCCTGGCCTGCGCCTCGATGGGCGGTATCATCTGCCAGAACATCAGCCGCGATGCGGAGGCGGCGCGTCATCTTCAGGGCATGGCGATCCTCGGCGGGCCACCGGATGCCGGCCTGGCTTCCACTCCGCTGGCGAAGCTCAAGCTGCCGATCTATTTCGCTCATGGCAGCGCCGACAGCGTCTACAAGGCCGACGAGCAGGCGGCGATCTATCGCAAGCTCCGGAACAGCGGCTATCCGGCCCGCTTCACGCTTTTCGAAACGGGAAGCCATGGCACGCCGATCCGCATGGTCGACTGGCGCAAGGTGCTGAACTTCCTGTTGACCGCGGACTGACGCGTCACAATTAACCAAGGTCCTGAACCAAGACCCGTCTTTTGCATACCAATTCGCGCAGGATGTGTCTAAAACAGGTCCGCATGTGTGGAGGCCTCGGTTTTAACAGCTAAAACCGAACAAGGAGAGGAAATATCTGACGATGACGCCTGATGTGCGCCCGCTCGTTGCCGGGAACTGGAAGATGAACGGCACCCGCGAGTCCCTGACCGAAATCAAGGCCATGGCCGAAGGCGTCCAGGGCGCTCTTTCCGAAAAGGTCGATACGCTGATCTGCCCGCCTTCGACCCTTCTCTATGTCGCGACCGCGCTTTGCACGGACAGTCCCCTGATGATCGGCGGCCAGGATTGCCACCAGAACGTCTCGGGGGCTCATACGGGCGACATTTCGGCGGAAATGATCGCCGACTGCTTCGGCACCCATGTCATCCTCGGGCATTCGGAGCGCCGCGCCGACCATGCGGAAACCGATCATCTCGTACGCTCCAAGGTGGAGGCCGCCTATGAGGCGGGCCTGACGGCAGTCGTCTGCATCGGAGAAACGGCGGACGAGAGGGATGCCTACCAGACCCTCGATGTCCTGAAGCGCCAGATCTTCAATTCGCTGCCGGAGACGGCGACGGCCTCCAATACCGTGATCGCCTATGAGCCCGTCTGGGCGATCGGCACCGGGGTCACGCCGACGGTGGAGGACGTGGAGATCGCCCATGCCTTCATGCGAGCCGAACTCTTCATGCGTTTCGGCGAAGAGGGCAAGCGCATGCGAATCCTCTACGGCGGCTCGGTCAAGTCCGCAAACGCGCTGGAACTGATGAGCGTCGAGAATGTGGATGGCGCATTGGTGGGCGGAGCAAGCTTGAAAGCCAGCGACTTCCTCGCCATCTATCGGGTCTATGAGGGGCTGACCGCCTAAAGCTTCTCGGAAGGGCTTGGAATGCGCGCGGCTCTCATGTAAAGAGCCGCCAACCTGTTGATTATTGCCTCCCTTGCGGAGGCCGGATTTTGATATGCAGACCGTTCTAATCGTCATTCATCTCATGATCGTGCTTGCGCTCGTTGGCGTCGTGCTGATCCAGCGTTCCGAAGGCGGGGGGCTCGGCATCGGCGGCGGTTCCGGCTTCATGTCGGCGCGCGGCACAGCCAATGCGCTGACCCGCACCACCGCGATCCTTGCTACCCTCTTCTTCATCACTTCGCTGGCGCTCGGCATTCTCTCCCGTTACGAAAGCCGCCCGAGCGACATCCTGAACCGCATTCCCCAGAGCCAGCAGGGCCAGGGCAGCGGCATTCTCGACCAGCTCGGCCCGGCGCCGACTCCGGCGCCCGCCCAGAACGACAACGGTGTTCCGTCCGGTTCCGGCGCAGCCGCCCCGGCGCCTGCCGCACCCGCAGCAAGCGGCGCGCCGGCCACAAATGCGGCTCCGGCCACGCCGGCGCCCGCGGCACCGTCGGGTGTCCCGACCGGTCAATAAGGCCCGGTCAACGCTTCAAGCTCCGGCAGGCCAAAAGCCTGCCGGTTTTATTTTGGGAAGATTCCACAGCCGTTTTGCGCAAGCGGAGAATTTGTGCTGGCGGAATCACGAATGAAAAGGTATCCGGTGACTCCCATGGCGCGATATGTATTCATCACTGGCGGCGTGGTTTCCTCCCTCGGAAAAGGAATTGCGGCCGCAGCACTTGGAGCATTGCTGCAAGCCCGGGGCTACCGGGTGCGGCTCAGAAAACTCGACCCCTATCTCAACGTCGATCCGGGCACGATGAGCCCGACTCAGCACGGCGAAGTGTTCGTGACCGACGACGGGGCGGAAACCGACCTCGACCTCGGCCACTACGAGCGCTTCACAGGGCGTTCGGCGACCAAGACCGACAACATCACCACGGGTCGCATCTACAAGAACATCATCGACAAGGAACGCCGCGGCGACTATCTCGGCGCGACGGTTCAGGTGATTCCGCATGTCACCAACGAGATCAAGGACTTCGTGACCGAGGGCAACGAGGACTACGATTTCGTGATCTGCGAGATCGGCGGCACGGTGGGCGACATCGAGGCGATGCCCTTCCTCGAGGCGATCCGCCAGCTCGGCAACGACCTGCCGCGCGGCACGGCCGTCTACCTGCACCTGACGCTGATGCCCTACATTCCGGCGGCCGGCGAGCTCAAGACCAAGCCGACACAGCATTCCGTGAAGGAACTGCAGGCGCTCGGCATCGCACCGGACATCCTGCTGGTGCGCGCCGACCGGGAAATCCCGGAAGCGGAACGCCGCAAGCTTTCGCTCTTCTGCAACGTGCGGCCTTCCGCCGTCATCCAGGCGCTCGATGTCGCCAATATCTACGACGTACCGATGGCCTATCACAAGGAAGGCCTTGATAACGAGGTGCTGGCCGCCTTCGGCATAGAGCCCGCGCCGAAGCCGCGCCTCGACGACTGGGAAGAGGTCTGCAACCGCATCCGCACGCCGGAAGGCGAGGTGACGATCGCGGTGGTGGGTAAGTATACCGGCCTCAAGGATGCCTACAAGTCGCTGATCGAGGCATTGCACCACGGCGGCATCGCCAATCACGTCAAGGTCAAGATCGAATGGATCGAATCTGAGGTCTTCGAAAAAGAAGATCCGGCCCCTTATCTCGAAAAGGTCAACGGCATCCTGGTGCCGGGCGGTTTCGGTGAGCGTGGCTCGCAGGGCAAGATCAACGCGGCGCGCTTCGCCCGCGAGCGCAAGGTGCCGTATTTCGGCATCTGCTTCGGCATGCAGATGGCCGTGATCGAAGCGGCCCGCAACCTCGCCGGCATCGAGAAGGCGTCGTCCACCGAGTTCGGCCCCTCCAAGGAGCCGGTCGTGGGTCTGATGACCGAATGGGTGAAGGGCAACGAACTGGAGAAGCGCAGCGTGGCCGGCGACCTCGGCGGCACGATGCGCCTCGGCGCCTACAAGGCGGCGCTGAAGAAGGACACCAAGATCGCCGACATCTACGGTTCGACCGATATTTCCGAGCGTCATCGTCACCGCTACGAGGTGAATATCGACTACAAGGACCGGCTGGAAAGCTGCGGCCTGGTCTTCTCGGGCATGTCGCCCGATGGGCTCCTGCCGGAAACGATCGAATATCCGGATCATCCGTGGTTCATCGGCGTGCAATACCATCCGGAGCTGAAGAGCCGGCCGCTCGATCCGCATCCTCTTTTCTCAAGCTTCGTCGAAGCGGCGCTGGAACAGAGCCGCCTCGTCTGATCTTCCCGCACGGGAGCGGGAACCGCGCCCCTGCACGAACCGGCCCGGCAGATCGTTTGCATTTGCCGGGCCTTGTTGTCACATGTATCCTGAAAATATCTGTCGGCGGATTTTGAAGATTTTTATTGGTCGGTGATTGCCAGATGAGCATTTTCGACAGGTTTTCCCTGGCAGGACGTGTGGCGCTTGTCACGGGTGGCGGGCGAGGGCTCGGCTTCGAGATGGCCCGGTCCCTTACGGGGGCTGGAGCCCATGTGATTTTGACGGGGCGAACGGCTGAAACGCTCGATCAGGCCGTTGCCGCCATCGAAAACGAGGGCGGGAAGGCCCGGGCCGAGGCTTTCGACGTGGCGGACATCGAGGCGGGCCGCGCCGTCATCGCCGGGCTTCACAAGGCGCATGGCCGGCTCGATATCCTGATCAACAATGTCGGAGCGCGCGACCGGCGTCCCCTGGCTGCATTCAGCGACGCCGATATCCTTCAACTGATCCAGACCGATCTTCTCTCGGCGGTCTCGCTTTCCCGCGATGCCGCCGAAATCATGAAGGGACAAGGCCATGGCCGCCTGATCGCGGTCACGTCGATCATCGGCAGCATGGCGCTTCCGGGAGACGCCATATACCCCGTCGCCAAGCAAGGCCTGACCGGCCTGGTACGCAGCCTTGCCGTCGAATACGGCGCGTATGGCGTCACGAGCAACGCCATCGCTCCGGGGATGTTCGCGACGGAAACCAATGCAGCCCTGTCGGACAATCCGGATATGATCTCCTTTGCCCGCCAGCGCGTTCCGCTTCAGCGATGGGGCCGACCGGAGGAAATCGCCGGCGCGGCACTCTTCCTTGCGAGCGACGCGGCATCCTTCGTCAACGGACATGTCCTGACCGTTGACGGCGGAATGTCAATCCGGATGTGAGACGCCCTCTCAGGCGGCCTGCGGCTCCGGCCCGACATAGATCGAACGCGGACGGATCAGACGGCCCTCCAGCGCCTGTTCGCGGGCATGCGCAATCCAGCCCGCGGTGCGGCCGATTGCAAAGACGCCAGTGAAAGCCTCACGCGGGAATTTCAGGGCATCGAGCAGCAGGGCCGTATAAAACTCCACATTGACGTCCAGCGGCCTGTCCGGCTTGCGCTCCCTCAGGATGGCAAGCGCCGCCTGCTCGACGGCTTCGGCAAGCCCGATGCGGGCCTGATCGACCTGGCCGGTCGCGATCAATGGCCGCAGAGCTTTTTTCAGCGCATCGGCGCGCGGATCGCGAACACGATAGACACGATGGCCGAATCCCATCAGCCGCTCACCCCGGTCGAGCGCCTGACCGAGCCATGCCCTGGCATGGGCTGCGCCGCCGACGGCATCCAGCATGTCGAGCACCGGTCCCGGTGCGCCGCCGTGCAGCGGTCCCTTGAGAGCGCTGATTGCCGCAAGGACGGAAGACGTGAGGCCCGCCCTGGTGGAGGCGATGACCCGCGAGGCGAACGTGGACGCGTTCAGACCATGATCGCAGATCGTCACCAGATAGGCATCGAGCGCGGAGGCCTGCTCACCGGTCGGCAAGGTCGCATTCAGCATGGCAAGGATATCGGCCGAATGCGAGAGGGCAGGGTTCGGAGCAACAGCCGTTTCGCCTCGCTGAAGCCGGAGCACGGCCGGCAGGAAGACGGCGGGAGCAGCGAGGAGCCGCAGGGCCGTATCGAAATCCTCGCCATCCGGCAGCCGGGCGATCAGGGAGCGCATGGCATCCACCGGCGGCAGTTCCAGAAGCGTTGCATCCAGTGCACGGACATGGGTGAAGACGTCCATGCGCGCGCGGCCGAGACGGGCTTTCAGGTCGCCGGCAGTCACGGAGCGATCCAGCAGGCCGTCGAGCAGCAATGCGGCTACCTCCTCGTAAGCCGCGTGTTCCACGAGGCGATCCAGGGATATGCCGCGAATGATCAGGCGGCCGGCCTCTCCATCCACGTCAGACAGGCTGGTTTCGGCGGCAACGACGTCTTCAAGTCCGTTTTTCATGGGTGTTTCTCCTTTACGGGGAGGATGATCGGTTCTACGTTTATTGACGTCAATCTTGATGCAATCGATCAATATGAACACACTCTGGATCACCGCCGAGGAAGCGCTTGCCCGGCTCGGGACAAAACCGCAGACGCTCTACGCCAATGTCAGCCGTGGACGTATCCGCGCCAAACCGGACCCGGCGGACCCGCGGCGGAGCCTCTATCAGGCGGATGACGTGAGGCGTCTGGCCGAACGTCATGCCGGCCGTCGTCAATCGGCAGCCGTGGCGGCCGAGGCGATTCGCTGGGGTGACCCCGTTCTGCCGACAGCGATCTCGACGATTGCCGATGGAAGGCTGTTCTATCGCGGTCACGACGCAGTGACGCTTTCCGATCATATGACGCTGGAGGAGGTCGCCGCGCTTCTGTGGGAAAGCGGTGTTGTGCATATCGGATCGGCCGGGTGCGGAAAGAGGGGAGAAGCGCGCATAGCGAATGCCTTCACCCTTCTCGCGACGCGCGTCGCGACCGATCTGCCCGCTCTCGGCAGGAAACCATCGGTTCTCCAGCCGGAGGCGGCGGCCGTATTGTCCACCGTCGCCGAGGGGCTCGCGCCCTGGGACGGCGAGCCGATGCCTCTGGACCGGCGTCTCGCATACGGATGGGAGCGCCCGGACGCGGCCGACGCCATCCGCCGGGCGCTGGTACTTGCCGCGGAGCATGAACTCAACGTCTCGGCTTTTGCAGCGCGGGTGACGGCGTCTTCCGGCGCAGCGCTCTCGGCTGCGGCGTTATCGGGCCTGGCGACGCTCACCGGACCCAGGCACGGCGGAGCATGGCTCAGCGTGACGCTGCTTGCGGAACAGGCCGGCTCCCTCGGAGTGCGGGAGGCAATCCGGGGAGCATTGTCTTCCGAAGGGCTCGTACGGGCTTTCGGCCATAGGCTTTATCCACAGGGTGATCCCCGGGCGAAGGCCTTGATGGCGGGTTTCGAAGCGCCCCGGCTCTACTGTTCTCTGGCGGAGGCCGGTGAGGAACTGCTCGGCGAACCGGTCAATATCGACTTCGCGCTTGCCGCGCTTACCGCCGCCTTCAAGCTTCCGGAGGACGCGCCGCTCGTCATCTTCGCCCTTGCCCGCACGGCCGGCTGGCTCGCACATGCCATGGAGCAGATCGAGAACGGTCAGCTCATCCGGCCGCGGGCTCGCTATACGGGTCCGGGGGCTCGCTATACGGGTCCGGCAGGCGTGCCGGAAGGATGAAGCCCGCAAATCGCCGCCATTTGCTGCGCCGGACGTGACACTGTCATCGATTTTCCTCTAATCTGGCAGCGGAATCAGGGCGACGGGAACAATGATTGGCAGCGATTTCAGCTTGAGTTTGAGCCTCTTCGTGAAACAGGGGCTGGAGCGCGAGACAGCGGATTTTTACAGGGCGGCCTTCGGAGCGGAGGAAATCAACTGCTACGAGATGCTGAGGTTGCTGATGATCGAGATGCGGCTCGGACCGATGGGAATCACGGTCTGCGGCTCCGATCCGAAACGGGAAGCCGCGCCGTCCCATGAAGGACCGTTCCATCCCGGGACTGCCGGCGCGGTCAGCGCCATCTTCCAGCTCACCGTGCCGGACGTGAAGGCTGTCGTCAGCGCCGCGGTCGAGGCGGGAGGGATCGTCCGCGACGAGGTCCAGACAGACACGCGAGAACGGCAAGTGGCTTCGGTGTTCGATCCCGCCGGTCATATCTGGGTGCTGATCGAACAGGGGCAGGGCGAAGAGGAGCCCGTCTCCTGAGCGTGGGATCATCCGGGATTTACGACTGGCCCGCCTTCAGCGTGTTGGTCCACCATGCGAGGTCATCGAGCGCCAGGGTCGCCTGCTGTTGCAGCGCCTCGAAATCGGCGAGCGTCTTCTCGCCCTGCATGACGGCTGCGAACTGATCGCGCGAGATATGCACGGCCGCCCGCAACGCGGCCATCTGCAATTCGATGCAGATCAGGCGAAGCTGCTCGACAGCGCGGGCGCCGCCAACGCCGCCATAGGCCACGAAGGTCGCGGGCTTGCGGACGAACTCGGGATAAACGTAATCGAGCGCGTTTTTCAGCGCACCGGAAATGCTGTGATTGTATTCGGCGGTAATAAATACGTAGCCGTCGAGCGAGGCGATCTTCGCGGCCCATTTCTGTGCGACGGGATTGGTGGAGGGCGCACGCGCGGGAGAAACCGGTTCTTCGAAGAGCGGCATCGGATAGTCGCGCAGATCGACGACCTCGAAATCCAGATCGTCACGCCGGTCGGCAAGCGACTTCAGCCATTCGACCGGCTTGTCGGCGAAACGATTGGGGCGGGTGGTGCCGACTATGATGCCGATCTTCGGGTTGGACACGGGAAGCTTTCCTCTCATCCACGGATATGAATTTCCGGCGCGACCGGCCAGCGTGCCGCCATATGGACGATCGAAAGGCCGCAGGCTCCGATTTGTTTTTTAGCGACCGGGCGGCCCTGCTTCTAGCATCGTCACTCGATGGATGGGCATCGAATATCTCGATAAACGAATGGAGCAGGGAAAAGCGTCAGCCGACCCGGGATCTCGGAGAGGTTTCCAGATCGCTCAGGAGCTGCAGCGTTTCGGACGCCGACATCGCCTTTCCGAACAGATAACCTTGGCCGAGCGTGCACCCCATGCCGAGAAGCTGGGCGCGCTGCTCGGCCGTCTCTATCCCCTCGGCGGTCGTCTGGAGATCGAGGCCGAGACCAAGGCCGATGATGGCGCGGACGATCTTGCGCTGTTTGCGCTGCTCATTGAAGGAGGAGACGAAGCTTCGGTCTATCTTGATCTTGTCGAAGGAGAAGTTCGCAAGCTGCGCGAGGCTGGAATAGCCCGTTCCGAAGTCGTCCAGCGCGACCTTGATTCCTGCGTCATGCAGATCATGGATGATCTTCGCAGCCGCCTCCATGTCACGAATAAGCGCAGTTTCCGTAATTTCGATCTCCAGGCGGTTCGGCGCGAGGCCGCTCTCGTGGAGAATCTTGGTTATGCGAAGGCCGAGCAGGCGATCCTGCAATTGCCCCGGAGAAATATTGAACGAGAGCGTGGTGGATTTGGGCCAGCCGGTTGCCGTGCTGCAGGCATCGCGCAACAGCTTCTCGGTCAGTTCCACGATCAGGCCGCTCTCTTCCGCGATGGCGATGAATTCGGATGGAGGCACGAACTGGCCGCTTGCATCCTTCCAGCGCGCCAATGCCTCAAAGCCGATGACTTCGCCGGTCCTCAGCCGGACGATCGGCTGATAATGGGGGACGATCAGGTTGTCCTTGATCGCGGCCCTGAGTTCGCGCTCGATACGGGCGCGGTACAGAACGCGTTCGCGCAGCGTTCTGTCATAGGCAAAAACGTTGTTCCTGCCCTGCGCCTTGGCGGCATAAAGCGCTGCGTCGGCACACCGCAGCACGTATTCCATGCAATCCCCATGTTCCGGATAGAGGGCGTAGCCGGCGCTGGCGCCGATCTCCACCGTGATCCCGTCGACCTCGAACGGCAGTGCGAGCCGGTGCGTGATCCGCTCCCCGAGGGCGTCCATATCGACGCCCTGCCGGAGGGGCGTCAGGACGACGAATTCGTCGCCGCCAAGGCGGAAGATTTCCTCATGGGGGAAGATTTCCTTCAAACGCCGCGTCGCTTCCACAAGCACGGCATCGCCGGCATGGTGACCGATCAGATCGTTGACCTTCTTGAAGTCGTCGAGATCGATGACGAAGACACCGATGTTGTCCTTCGTATTTCCGGCGGCAAACGCCTTGATGCGCTCTTCGAACGCGCGCCGGTTCGGCAACTCGGTAAGCCCATCGTGTTCGGCGATCCAGCCGACCTGCCGTTCAGCCCGGTCACGGCGGGCGATTTCCCGATGCAGGTCCCAGGCGCGCAGAACGGCATAGACAAAGCTGAAAAGTCCCAGGATGGTGACCATCAGATAGATTTCGTCAAATTGCCGGTGCTCGTGCGCATCGAGGAAATCCATGAGGCGCTCGCTGGCATTCTCGCTCGAAAACACGAACAGAAGGGAAAGCCCGAGTACAGCCACGAGGATGGCCTGAATCCCCGCCTTACTACGCAAAAACGACACGTCCGTCTCCATAAGGATGGCCGTCATGGCGTTGGATGCGACAGTCATTATCGCAGGATCAGACCATATTAGAACTTGCTATCTAAATGAAATTTAAAGGACTGCATCGTTTTTTAGGCAATCCCGGAATGGTCGCAACAAAAGCGCGATATCTTGATCCGTATCAAGATAATTTATACTGCTGTACGAGTTCGCGCCGCGCAGAACCGGTGAATGTCCGGGATTGCGACAGGCGAAAGATGTTCCCCGGCTTTATCGTCAGGGCCTGATCAGCAATATGGGGCAGGGGGCGCCGGCCGGCAGTTCGGGCGCATGCGGCGGCCGGATGATGAGGCCGTCGGAGCGGGCGAAGATTTTCATCATGGAAGAATCCTGCTTTTCAAAGGCTTCGGCGACGAGGTTGCCGTCGCGATCCTTCGCAAGCGTTGCCCGCAGATAGTCCTGTCGCTGATCGTTGGCGGCAAGCGTCCTTGCGGTGATGCCCGGCACTTCGCGGCGCCTTTTCGGCAGGCGGGCGAGTTTTCGCAGCAGCGGCTCCAGGAAGAGCATGCCGGTGACAAGGCTTGCCACGGGATTGCCGGGGAGGCCCAGCACCTGCATGCCGCCGAGCGTTCCGACCATCAACGGTTTCCCCGGCCGCATGGCGATCCGCCAGAAGTCGAGCTCCATGCCTGCGGACGTCAATGTCGACTGGACGAGGTCATGATCGCCGACGGATGCGCCGCCGAGCGTCACGAGCACTTCAACCTCCGCATTGCGCGCCTTTTCTATTGCCGCGGCGATATCCGCCTGCCGGTCCCGGACGATGCCGAGATCGAGCACCTCGCCGCCATTGTCTCTCACAAGCGCCGCAATGCCGAACGTATTGGAGGCGATGATCTGCGCCGGGCCGGGTGTGCCGCCGGGCTGGACCAGCTCGTCGCCGGTCGCCAGGATGGCGACACGCGGACGGCGATAGACGCAAAGCTCCGGGTGGTTCATGGCGGCCGCGACGGTCAGGTGCGAGAAGTCGAGCAGGCTATCCGCGGGCAGCACCATTTCACCCTCGGTGAAGTCCTGGCCGCGCGGGCGAACATGCCGGCCTTTTCTCACCTCGAACCGCGTGCGGATATGTTCCGCATCCAGCCTTTCGGCGTCTTCCTGGATGAGGATGGAATCGGCTCCTTCCGGCATCGGAGCACCGGTGAAGATGCGCACGGTCTCGCCCTTGCCAAGCCTGCCCTCGAAGGCGTGGCCGGCCGCAGCGCTGCCGATCACCGTCAGCTCCGCGCCGATCTCTGGCACATCCTCCGCCCGCAGAGCATAACCATCCATCGCCGAGGCATCGAAAGGCGGCTGGGTGAGGCGGGCCGCCACGCCTTCGGCAAGAACGCGGCCATCCGCTTCCCCGAGCGGCACCTTCTCGGTTGCGGTGCTCGGGTTCGCCTTGTCCAACAGACGGCTTTTCGCCTCGGAAACGGGCAGCAACGCCATATCAGCCCTCCAATCAGTTTTCCCGGCGATAGATTCCGGATTTGCCGCCGGTCTTTTCGAGAAGGCGGATACCACCGATCTCCATGCCCTTGTCGGCGGCCTTGGCCATGTCATAGATCGTCAGGCACGCAACGGATACGGCCGTCAGCGCCTCCATCTCCACGCCGGTCCTGCCGGTGAGTTTTGCCGTTGCGGCAACGCGCAGGCCGGGAAGTCCCGCGTCCTCGACAATGTCGACCGAAACCCTGGTCAGCATCAGCGGATGGCAGAGCGGAACGAGATCGGCGGTCTTCTTCGCGGCCATGATGCCGGCAAGCCGCGCCGTGCCGATCACGTCGCCCTTTTTGGCATTCCCCTCGCGGATCAGCGCCAGGGTCTCCGGCTGCATCCGGACATAACCTTCGGCCGTCGCCGACCGGCTTGTTTCAGCCTTGTCGCCGACATCGACCATATGCGCTTCACCGGAAGCGCCGATATGGGTGAGGCCCGCCATCGTCCCTATTCCGCCGCCAGGGTCGCAGCCTTGCCCGTCAGCAGCAGCCGCGTCGTCGCAGCGACGTCATCCTTGCGCATCAGGCTCTCGCCGACGAGGAAGGTGTTGATGCCGACCTTTTTCAAACGCTCGCAATCCTCGTGGGTGAAGATGCCGCTTTCACCGACAAGCAGGCGATCGGCCGGCACCATCGGCGCCAGCTTTTCACTGGTCGCAAGGCTGAGCTCGAAGGTACGCAGGTTGCGGTTGTTGATGCCAATCAGCGGCGAGGGGAGTTTGAGCGCCCGCTCCATCTCCTCCTCGTCATGAACCTCGATCAGCGCATCCATGCCGAGTCCGGCGGCGACGTCGTGGAGTTCACGCGCCTCATCGTCGGAAAGGGAGGCCATGATCAGGAGAATGCAATCCGCGCCCCAGGCGCGCGCTTCGTAGACCTGATAGGTCTCGAACATGAAATCCTTGCGCAGGGCCGGCAGCGAACAGGCATTGCGGGCGGATGTCAGGAATTCCGGTGCGCCCTGGAAGCTCGGCCGGTCGGTAAGAACCGAAAGGCAGGCAGCCCCGCCGGCCTCATAGGCGGCGGCCAGCGCCGGCGGATCGAAATCCGGACGGATCAGGCCCTTGGAGGGGCTTGCCTTCTTGATCTCGGCAATGAGGCCCAACGCGCCGGCATCCTTCTTCGCCTGCAACGCGCGGTAAAAGCCGCGCGAAGCCGGCTGGTCGGCCGCGCGGGCCTTCAATTCGGCGAGCGGGAGGGCCGCCTTGGCAGCGGCGATCTCCTCGCGCTTGTAGGCTTCGATCTTCTTCAGGATATCGGTCACGGCTTCAATCCTTCTCGTTCGAAACGGCAACCAGACGATCGAGCGCCGCCGCCGCCTCGCCGCTTTCGAGCGAACGGGTGGCGAGCTTCATGCCGTCGGCGATCGTCTCGGCCTTGCCGGCGACGACAAGCGAGGCCGCCGCATTGCAGAGCGCGATATCGCGATAGGCATTTTTCGCACCGCCGAGCACGGCGCGCAAGGCCGCCGCGTTGGCAATGCCGTCGCCGCCCTTGAGTTCCGCAAGCGTTGCCGGCTGTACGCCGAAATCCATCGGCGTCAGTTCGAAGGAACGAATCCTGCCATTCTCCAGCGCGGTGACCTGGGTGATGCCCGTCGTGGTGATTTCATCCAGGCCGTCGCCATGCACGACCCAGACGGTTTCGGAACCGAGATCACGCAGCACTTCAGCGATCGGCTCCAGCCATTTCGGCGCGAAGACGCCCAGAAGCTGGCGGCGGGCACCGGCCGGGTTCGAAAGCGGTCCGAGCAGGTTGAAGATGGTGCGCGTGCCGAGTTCGACGCGGCTCGGACCGACATGGCGCATGGCCGCATGGTGCATGGAGGCGAACATGAAGCCGATGCCCGCCTCCCTGATGCAGCGCGCGATGTGTTCCGGTCCGATCTCCAGGTTCACCCCGAGCGCGGAAAGCGCGTCGGCCGTGCCAGACTTGGAGCTCAGAGCGCGATTGCCGTGCTTCGCAACAGGAATACCGGCGCCGGCGGCGATCAGGGAGGCCAGCGTCGAGATATTGTAGGTGCCGGCACCGTCACCACCCGTGCCAACGATATCGACGGCATCGGCAGGCGCGACCACCGGCAGCATCTTGGCACGCATGGTGGCGACTGCGCCGGTGATTTCCGCGACGGTCTCGCCGCGTACGCGCAGCGCCATCAGAAAGCCGCCGATCTGCGACGGGGTCGCTTCGCCGGACATCAGGATGTCGAAGGCGCCTTGCGCTTCCTCGCGCGTCAGGCTCTCGCCATTGGCGACCTTGGCGATAAGTGGTTTCAGCTCAGGCATACTCAACTTACCTCGCGCGTTACTGGAGCATCACCTGATTGACGACGGTCTGGTTGACGGAAACGCCGTAACTGTCCTTCAGGCTGTTGACCATCTGGTCGAGCATGTCGTCGCCGGCGGCCTGCGCCATGCGCTCCAGCTGTTCGTCACCGGACAATGCGTCGGTCGTCGCCTGATCGACGGCAGTCACCTTCATCAGCAGACGGCTTTCGCCGTCGGCACCGAGCGCCGTGGCGGTGGTATCGACCGGTCCGGAGAAGGCCGCGGCAATGGCTTCGCTGCCGAAGATCGCATCTTCGGCGCCCCGGCGCAGACCCTGCTTGTTCTCCACCGCAAGGCCGAATTCCGCGCCGATCGCCGCCAATGCCTCGCCCTTGTCCAGACGGCCCTTGAGTTCGGTCGCCCTGGCGGCCAGCGCCTGGCGCTGCTGATCCGCCGTCCAGTCGGCCACGGCCTTTTCGCGCACCTCGGCAAGCGGCCGCTCGCGCTCGGGCACGATGTTGCGCACCTCGAACCAGATATAGCCATCGTTGCCGAGGTTGACCGGGATCGTATCGGCGCCCGGCTCGGTGCGGAAAATCTCGCCGAGCAACTGATTGGACGCCGGAAGATCGGCGATCTTCTGCTCCTGCTCGTTGCGGCCCGACGCATCGGAGGTGACGACCACGGTCTTGAGATTGAGCGCCTTGGCCGTTTCCTCCAGCGACGTGCCGCCGCTGCGGCTATCCTCGAAGCGGTCATGGACGCTCAGAACTTCCTGCGAGGCGGCGGAAACGGCAAGCTGCTTGCGGATATCCTCCTTCACCTCGTCGAAAGAACGCGTCGTCTCCGGACGAATGCTGATGACACGCAGGATCACCGGACCGAAGGTGCCGTTGATGACAGGGGTCGTTCCGCCGGCAGCGGCGACCTTGAACACCGGCTCGGCAAAGGCCGGATCGGGGACGTTCTCCCTGGTGAAATCGCCAAGCAGCACGTCCGACACTGTCTTGCCCTGATCCTTTACGATCTGGTCGAACGTCGCCGTTCCGTCCTTGAGCTGCACCGCCGCGGCTTCGGCCATTTCCCTGCTCGGGAACGGAAGCTGCTCGATCGTGCGCGTCTCGTGGGTCTTGTAGGTATCCTTGTTCTTTTCGTACTGGGCGCGCGCCTGATCGTCGGTGACCGAAGACGCATCTGCGATATCGGCCGGCTGCAGCTTCACATAGGCGAAAGTGCGGTATTCCGGAGCGCGATATCGGCTCTTCGCTCCTTCGAACCAGGCCGAAAGAACGCTGTCTGCAGGCGCCTTCACCGGATCGATATTGGCGTTGGAGAGCAGGAGGTAATCGACGGAACGGCTCTCGTCACGATAGCTCTTGAGGGCATCGACGAGCACCTGCGGCGGCTTGAAGCCATCGGATACCGCCTCGACGATCTGGCTCCGCACGGCGGCCTTGCTGCGCTCCTTGATATAGTCGTCCTCGCGCAGGCCTGCGTTGCGGAGACGCGACGTGAAGAGGTTGCGGTCGAACTGGCCGTTGACGCCCTTGAAAGCCGGATCTTCGGAGATCAGGTTGGCAAGCCTGTCTTCCGACAGGCCGAGATTCATGTCGTCGGCGAGCTGGTCGAGCGCGGCTCCCGCCGCAAGCTGGGTAAAGACCTCGTTCTCGACGCCGAAAGCGCGCGCCTGCTCGGCGGTGAGCTGCATTCCGAACTGCCGGCCAAGGTTGGCGATCTGGCGCTGGTAGGCAAGCCGGAATTCTTCCGTCGAGATCTGCTGGTCGCCGACGGTCATCACGGTATTGCTGCTTGTCGTCAGCACCGAATGAGAAACACCCCAGATGCCAAAGGAGACGACCAGAAGCAGAAGGAGAGCCTTGGCGACCCAGGAGCGGGCGGCGTTTCTGAGGGAATCAAGCATCGATCAACATACCTTGCAAACAGTCCTTCCGCCTTCGACAAGGCGGATCGAAGGATTGTCTCTAAATCAAACCGAGACGGAAATGAAGGCGTGCCTTTGGAAAAGCGAACAGTACCGGATCAGGCACGCCCGACTGTCTGCTCATCGCATCGCCGGGCGCATGTAAGCAACGCACGCCGGTCATGCGCCGGCCTCGCGCGGGTTCCCGATCCCGGCCTATTTCGTGAAGATGAAGAAGGCGCCCAGCGCGATGAAGGCGAAACCGACGATCTGCTTCCAATGGATCGTCTCGCCCAGATAGAGCACGGAAAAGATCACGAAGACGGAAAGCGTGATGATCTCCTGGATGGTCTTCAGCTGTGCCGCGTTGAAGTAACCGTAACCGATGCGATTGGCCGGCACCTGCATGCAATATTCGAAAAAGGCGATGCCCCAGCTGGCGAGAATGACGAGGTAAAGCGGCTTGTTTTCGAATTTCAGGTGGCCATACCAGGCGAATGTCATGAACACATTCGAGAGGATGAGAAAACCGATCGTAAGGAATGGGATGGCAGTGGTGGGCATGACGAACGAATCCGTGGAGGAAGGAGACCGCCCTACGGCAATCATGTTCGCTCCGCAAACACAAGCGGTATCCCCTTTACCGGGCCGTGCGAAAATCGGGCGGACAGGCGGCCGTCCGGGCCATCGCTGCGGAGCCGGCGAAACGGCAATGCGTCTTGAGCGGGCATTCGGAGCAGCTCGGGTCGTCGAAGCGGCAGGAGAGCTGACCGAGACGTTTGGTGAGAACATGGAATTCCGAAAGCTCGAAAGCCGTCCAATGGGGCACGGCGGCCATCACCGCTTCATTGGCCGCCTCGATGTCGGCCCGGGCGCCCACCACGCCGAAGCGGATCAGCACGCGCAGGACATGCGTGTCCACGACGAAGGCCGGCATGGCGAGCGTGCTGAAATTCAGCGTCGAGGCGGCGACCTTGCGGCCGACGCCGGGAAGCGCCTGCAGCCAGGCGAGAGCCTCGGGAACGGAAAGCTCCCTCAGGAACGAAAGATCGAAATCGGGATGATCCCTGGCGATCAGGCCGAGTGCGTCCCTCACATAGGAGGCCTTGTCATTCGCATAGGTGACGCTGCTGATCGAGCGTTCGATTTCGGCGACGGACGCCTTCGCGAGATCGCTCCATCGCCGATAGCGCTTCGTCAGGTTCTGATAGGCTCTCAGTGAAACCTCGTCCTTGGTCCGGCTGCTGATCATCGACTTGACGAGCTGGCCGACCGGCTCGCGGATATTATGCGGCCGATAACCAGCGAAGGCCGAACGCAAGCCTTCGCGCATCAGCGAAATATCGGTCGGAGCTCCAAAATCGAAAGCGAACTGCATATCCTCAATTAGAACAAAATAAGAACAAATGCAATCCTCATCCCGGATTCTGGTTGATCAGCAGAAGCAGGACATAGGCCAGGACGGTGAACATCAGGCCGCGAAAGGCACTCGACATGCTCGCGTCAATGGAGGCACTGAACGCGAGCCTGGAGGCGGAAGCGGATCGCGCCGGGCGAACCCACTATCCGTTGCGGATCGGTATCGGCGTCAATACCGGCGAATGCGTCGTCGGCAACATGGGGTCGATGAGCCGTTTCGACTATTCCGCCCTCGGCGACGCGGTCAATCTGGCGGCACGGCTGGAAGGGGCGTCGAAAGCCTATGGCGTGTCGCTGCTTCTGGGCGAGGGGACGGCAAACGCCGTTCGGAAGAATTTCGCCGTCTTCGAACTCGACCGAATCGCGGTCAAGGGCAAGACGGAGGAAACGCCGGTCCATACCGCGATACGCTCATGCCCGGAGACTGTCCTAGAGGCGCATCGGGATTTCCTTGAGGCTCGTTATCGGGACGACATCGCCGCCCAGCAGGCGCTTGCATCGCGCCTGATCAACGACCTGCCGATACTGGCCGCCTATTACGGACAGGTGCCCAGCATACCCGGCAATGCCTGAATAACGCAGCCTCAATGCATTGTCTCAGGGCGAATTTCGTCTTCGAGGGTGCGGAAAGCTTCGTAGAGCGCCTCGACCAGGATATCGGTCAGCTTGTCGGCGTCATTGTCCTGCAGGAACAGCGCGATCGACTGTTCGGAAGGCTGGCTTATCGACATGGTTTCGTTCGACATATCATTGTCCCCAATCTGCCCCGGGTTCATCCCGGACGGGAAAACGATAGGGATGTTGGCTTGCGCCGAGCTTGATAGATGGCCGGATGCGGATTCGCAACGGGCTATCCGCATCCGGTTATTCAGCTAGCGTTCATTTAGCAAATGTCAATTCAGACACGCCGTATCGCCTTACGGCAGGAGGCCCGGCGTGTTGATCACACGAGGCGCACGCCGGGTCTTTCGATCATCGAATGGGGGGAGCCGTGCAGCTGGCAGCGATCTTGAAGCGTCTGCTATCCGTTTTTCAGAGACGCCGGAGCCATAACGATATCGATTATACCCTTGGATATCGCGAGCCTTGGATCGACCAGTCCATTCGGGATTTCGAGCGGCAGTTGAGAGATTAGGGGCGCGGGGCCGGGAGAAGGTCTCTTTATCATTCTTACATTGCAGGGGGCGCCGCAAACGGCTTCTCATGTCGGCTGCTTTCCAATGCCGGCGTGCTATTGGTATTCAGCTATGCCAGTTCTTTAGCGAAAGGCCCCGAATTTGCTAAAGCAAATCGTCAATGGGATTTTCTAGATTAGAAAACGCAATAAAATCAATACAATGGCGGAAGAGGTGGGATTCGAACCCACGGTACGGTTTCCCGCACGCCGGTTTTCAAGACCGGTTCCTTAAACCACTCGGACACTCTTCCCCGAACGCTGGCTTTATAGCTTGCCGGTCTTCGGCGTCAACTGAATGGTATCGATGATTTCAGGGGAGGCGATTTATCTCGGCTCCACCGAGAGGCTGAGATAGGTGGGATCGAATTCGGCGACTTCCGCCAGCCGTTCCCAGTCCAGGATCGTGATCGTCTGGTTGATCCAGGAAATCAGGCCCTCACGCCGGAGCCGCTGGATGACGCGGTTCATGTGGACGAGCGACAGGCCCAGCACATCGGCCATTTCGCCCTGCGACAACGGCAGATGGAAGCTTGGGCCGCTCGTGCGGTGGACGACGCCCAGCCGGACGTAAAGCTCGCAGATGATGTGGGCCAGGTGCGATGCCTTCGAACGCCGCCCCATGGCAACGATCCAGGCGCGGTGGATGGAACCGTGCACTAGCGTGTCGAGCCAGAGCATCCGGGTCAGGTGAGGGTGGCGCTCCGTGATTTTCTTCAGTTCCCCGTGGTCGGCAAATGCGACGTGACACGGAGAAAGCGCGATGATGCCATGATCCATGGTCTTCAGCAGGAAAGCATGCAGATCGACGAAATCGCCGGCAATATGGATCGCGGTGATCTGCCGCGTCCCTTCACCCGTCAGCTTGTAACGTGCAGCAAACCCGCCCACAAGCAGGCTGCTGAATGCCGGTCTCGATCCCTCCACCACGAGATCCTCACCGGCGGCGAAACGCCTCTCGCGAACGATGATCCCCCTTAATAGATCCCGCTCCTCATCCGTCAGGACATCATGCTGCTGAAGGTTGAGAAACAGGGAGTTGATCACGATTTTCCTCGATTTGCCTGAAGGTAGAAACGGAAGAGATCACGAAAGGTTCAAACGCATCGGATGAACGACGCGGCGACCGACGGGAACAAACAGCGTCGCCGGTCATTCGGCGTCCATGGACCGGTAGCGGCAGACATGGCATGGCGCGATATTTTTTCGATCTTATCAACGGAGCGGGCACCAACCGGGACCTGGAGGGCCAGGACATGACCAGCCCGGAGGAAATCAGCCGGGAGGTAAGCCGGATACTTGCGGATATCGCCCAGGAGGAGTTTCCTGGCCGCGACGGCGGCATGATTTCCGTCGAGGTGCGTGACGAACAGGGCAGGCCGGTTCTTGCCGGCCATCTGTCCTTCAGGACACACTGGTATCCGTGAGGGAAGGCTCAAAGCTGCAGACCACGCCGTCATCGGCATCAATTCATTAACCATACTCGATAGAATTTTATCTATGTGACCGATTTGGCTCGCATTTCCGCCATGTTGCGGGCAAAACTCGTCCCATATCAGTTCAATGGCATCGTCGCATGTCTCGAACCGGTTCAATATCCGCGAAGGATGAGACAGTTACGAGGGTTGTCTCTGTCCGTCGCGGCAAGGCGGCGATATAAACGGACGGGTTTGGGTTTGAGTGGCGGCAAGCTTTCACTAGGCGTGAAGTGGCTCGGGGTTACTTTGGTCTGTTTCGGAATGGCGTCCTGCGCCACGACCGAGGCGCCGAAAAAGAAATCCCGCAGCAAGGAGTATTTCTCCGAAAAGGAATACGGCGTGAAGGCAAGTCCGCGCGTCGTGGGCGATGGGCAGGCCATTCCGAAGGGCGGCGGGCGCTTCATGGTCGGTCAGCCCTATCAGGTGAAGGGCCAGACCTATGTTCCGAAGGAAGATCCGAATTACAACAAGAACGGATTGGCCTCGTGGTATGGCTCCGCTTTCCACGGACGGCTCACCGCGAATGGCGAAGTCTATGACAGCGAGCATCTCTCTGCCGCGCATCCGACCTTCCCCCTGCCAAGCTACGCCCGGGTGACGAACCTCGAAACGGGGTCGTCGGTCATCGTGCGCGTCAACGACCGCGGGCCATACCATCCGGGCCGCATCCTCGACGTTTCCGAGAAAACCGCCGAGATGCTCGATATAAAGCGCACCGGGACCGCGAAGGTGAACGTGCAGTATGTCGGCCGGGCCCGCATGGACGGCCAGGACACGCCGTTCCTCATGGCATCCTATATCCGCAAGGGCGACCGCCTGCCGTCGATCCGTCCGGAAGGACAGATCGCAACCGGCGTGATGGTCGCCTCGAACCAGCCGCTCGGCGATCAGTTGCAGAGCTACGGTTCCTCCATGCCGCAGCCGGTCGTGCAGGCCGGACGCGTCCCAGCGGGTGCGAAGCCGGTATCCTCCGGAAAACCTGCCTCTGCAGCGCAGAACAATGTCGCGGCGGCGTCGCAGGCTGCGCCGAAGCCGAACGACCGCCCGGGGACCGCCGAGGTGCGCCAGCCGGCGAAGATGGTAGCCGCAGCAGCCTATCCCGCCCCGCAGCCACGTCAGGCGGCACCGGCTCAGCAGCCGGCGCGGATGGCGTCGGACATTCGTCCGATCGAACCTCAGGCACGGCAACCGCAACCCCAGACCACGGCGACCGCCTATGCGGGCGAGCAGCGGGCGAAGGAACCGGTCGTCATCTTCGGCAACATGGTGCTTCAAAACCCCACACCCGGTCAAAAGCCCGTGCGCTGACCTTCCGCGGCAATTGCCTGTTGCAGTTGCCGCTGCTACGCATGGGACGGAACGTCCATGGGGTGATGATGCGGCACCTTCTGTTTCTGTTTTGCCTGATCGTGCATGGCGCCACCTGGCTCTCCGGACTGGCAATGGCGCAGGAATCTCCCCCCGCCTTCGTCACCAAGGCGAAGCAGGTCTACATGATCGAGGCAAAGACCGGCACGGTGCTGCTCGCCTCCAACGAGAACCAGGTTTTTCCGCCCGCGTCGCTCGCCAAGCTGATGACGATGGAAGTCGTCTTCAGCGCGATCAAGCGGAACGAGATCAGCCGGGACACCGTCTATTCCGTCAGCGAACATGCCTGGAGAACCGGAGGAGCGCCGTCCGGAACAACGACCATGTTCGCCGCCCTGAAATCCCAGATACGCGTGGACGACCTGCTCAGGGGCGTCATCATTCAAAACGCCAATGATGCCTGCATGGTTCTGGCCGAGGGCATTTCCCGCTCGGATGCCGAATTCGCCGCCCGGATGACGGCGCGCGCCAGGGATCTCGGTCTCACCCGCTCGATCTTCAGCAATTCGACCGGCCTTCCGGATGCCGAAAGCCGTACGACGGCCCGTGACCTCGTCGAACTCGCCCGGCACATCTACGGGACATATCCGGAATTCTATCCGCTCTATGCGCAGCCGGACTTCACATGGAACAAGATATTCCAGCGCAACAAGAATCCGCTTCTTGCGCTGAATATCGGCGTGGACGGTTTCGGTGCCGGATTTGCCGAGGGTTCCGGTTATGCGCTCGTTGCTTCCGTCGAGCGCAACGGCACGCGCCTCTTCCTGGCCATGGGCGGGCTTGCCGGCGACAAGGAAAGGCTCGAGGAAGCCAGGAAGGTGCTCGAATGGGGGCTTTCCTCCTTCGAAACCAAAGTGCTCTTCAAGCAGGGCGAAGTGGTCGGCCAGGCGAGCGTCTATGGCGGGACGTCGCGCTATGTGGATCTGATCGCGAAGGAACCCGTCGACATCTATCTGCCGGCCAACAACCCCGATCGCCTTTCCGGCCGAATCGTCTATCGCTGGCCTTTGAGAGCGCCCGTGGCGGAGGGGCAGCCCGTCGGCGTGCTGCGGATCTCCTCGGGCGAACGGGTGGTGCGGGAAGTGCCGCTGGTGAGCGCACGATCCATCGGAACCGGAAGCCTGACCAGCCAGGCGACGGACGCCTTGCTTGAACTGATGTTCTTCTGGCTTTGATGGCTGCCGATTGTTTCGCACCGCACCTATATGCGCTATAAACGAATGAAAAGATGAGTGCGGACACACGCGTGGCAGAACATTCCGGATTGTTTGTGACTTTCGAAGGAGGCGAGGGGGCTGGCAAATCCACCCAGATTCGCCGGCTGGCCGATCAGTTGCGGCGTCGGGGCCATGACGTGCTTCTGACGCGCGAGCCCGGTGGCTCGCCGGGCGCGGAAGCGGTGCGGCATGTCCTGCTTTCCGGAGCGGCGGAGGAGTTCGGCGTGCGAATGGAAGCGATCCTGTTCGCGGCCGCCCGCAACGACCATGTCGAGGAGGTGATCCGGCCGGCGCTCGAAAGCGGTGCGGTCGTCCTCTGCGACCGTTTCATCGATTCCTCGCGCGTCTATCAGGGTGTGACGGGCAATCTGGAGCCCGACTTCATCGAAGTGCTGCAGCGGGTGGCCATCGACGGCGTCGTGCCGGATTGCACGCTGATCCTGGACCTGCCGGCGGAAATCGGCCTGAAGCGGGCCCGCAAGCGCGGCGCTGAGAATGCTCCCGACCGCTTCGAGCGCGAGGAGATCGAGACGCATGAGAAGCGCCGGGAAGCCTATCTGGAGATTGCCGAAGCGGAACCCCAGCGCTGCCATGTCGTGGACGCCGACCGCTCCGAGGATGATATCGCCGACGAGATTTTTGCGATCATCGAACCGCTGGTGCGGGAATATGGTTTCGCCCAGACGAGCAGCGCGGAATCGGTCGGATGAGCGAGGAAACCGTCGGTATCCTGGACGGCGCCGTTCCACCGGCGCGCAATCCGCATCTCTACGGCCATCAGGCGGCGGAGGATTTCCTTGCCCGCAGCTATCGCTCGGGGAAGGGGCACCACGCCATCCTGATCGAGGGGCCGGAAGGGATTGGCAAGGCTACGCTTGCCTTCCGCTTTGCCAATCATGTGCTCAGCCATCCCGATCCGCTGGCCGCTCCCGAGCACATCGCCGATCCCGATCCCGGTTCCCCCGTCAGCCGGCAGATTGCGTCCGGCGCCTCGCATAACCTCCTGCATCTGACGCGGCCGGTGGACGAGAAGACGGGCAAGGCGAAGACCGCTATCACCGTCGACGAGGTGCGCAGGGCAGGGCACTTCTTTTCCCAGACCTCCGGCACGGGCAACTGGCGCATTGTCATCATCGATCCGGCCGACGATCTCAATCGCAATGCGGCGAACGCCATCCTGAAGATCCTGGAGGAGCCGCCGCGGGGCGCGATGTTCCTCGTTCTGTCGCATGCGCCGGGAAAACTGCTGCCGACGATCCGCTCCCGCTGCCAGCCGTTGAAATTGTCCCCGCTCGGCAATGCCGATATCTCGCGGGCGCTTTCACAGCTCGGCATGCCGCTCGATGGCGGCAGGACGGAGGACATGGTTCTGTCCATGTCGAAAGGCAGCGTTTCGCAGGCGCTGAAGCTGCTGAACTATGGAGGCACGGAGATCATCGCCGCTTTCGACGAGGTGATCGCCGCCGAAGGGCCGACGGCGCGCAAGGCCATGCACCGCCTCGCCGACGTGCTTTCCGGGAAGGAAAGCGATGTGATCTTCGGGTTCTTCCTGGAGCATCTGAGCGACCATCTGGTCGCCCGGGCACGGGAAGCAGCGCTTGCCGGCGATCTTCCGAAGGCCGACCGGCAGGCGAAACTGGTCGGTGACATCGCCGAGAAGATCACGGTGGCGCAGGCCTATAATCTCGACCGCAAACAGACGATCCTCTCGATCCTGGAGGCCGCCAGGCGATAAGAGAGCGGGCAGGGGGAACATCGTGAAGGAACTTTGTGTTTCGCTCCTGCGAAACATGCGCTAAGAGCGGCATGAAACAATTCAAAGTGCCCGAGTGCCTCCCATGTCCGACAAGACGCCCTATTACATTACCACCGCGATTTCCTATCCGAACGGCAAGCCGCATATCGGCCATGCCTATGAGCTGATCGCGACGGACGCCATGGCGCGCTTCCAGCGCCTCGATGACAAGGATGTCTTCTTCCTGACGGGCACGGACGAGCACGGCCAGAAGATGCAGCAGACTGCCCGCGCCGAAGGCATCACGCCGGAGGCTCTCGCCGAGCGCAACTCCAACGAGTTCCGCGAGATGGGCCGACTGCTCAATGCGTCGAACGACGATTTCATCCGCACCACCGAGCAGCGCCACCATGAGGCGTCGCAGGAGATCTGGAACCGGATGGCCGACAACGGCGACATCTACAAGGACACCTATGCCGGCTGGTATTCGGTGCGCGACGAGGCCTACTACGCCGAGGACGAAACCGCGGTGCGCGACGGCGTGCGTTACGGGCCGCAGGGCACGCCGGTCGAATGGGTGGAGGAGTCCAGCTATTTCTTCAAGCTTTCCGCCTATGGCGACAAGCTCCTGAAGCACTATGAGGAAAACCCGGATTTCATCGGGCCGAACGAGCGCCGCAACGAAGTGATTTCCTTCGTGAAGTCCGGTCTCCGCGACCTTTCGGTCTCGCGCACCACCTTCGATTGGGGCATCAAGGTGCCGAACGATCCGGCACATGTCATGTATGTCTGGGTCGACGCGCTGACCAACTACATCACCGCGACCGGCTACATGGACGATCCGAACGGTCCCCGCGCCAAATACTGGCCGGCGGACGTGCACATCATCGGCAAGGACATCATTCGCTTCCATGCCGTCTACTGGCCGGCTTTCCTGATGTCCGCCAGGCTGCCGTTGCCGAAGCGCGTCTTCGCGCATGGCTTCGTGCTCAACAACGGCGAGAAGATGTCGAAGTCGCTCGGCAACGTCGTCGATCCTTTCGAGCTTCTCGAAAAGTTCGGGCTCGACTACGTGCGCTATTACCTCTGCCGTGAGATTTCCTTCGGCCAGGACGGCAATTGCAACGAGCAACTGATCGCGACCCGCGTCAACGCCGACCTCGCCAACGGCATCGGCAATCTCGCCAGCCGCTCGCTGTCGATGATCGTCAAGAATTGCGACGGCATCGTGCCGCAGCCGGGCGAATTGACCGATGCCGACAAGGAGCTTCTGGCGCTTGCCGACGGTCTGCTCGTGTCCTGCCGCGAAGACATGGACAAGCAGCTCATCCACAAGGCACTCGCCTCGATCATCGGCGTCGTATCGGAAACGGACCGCTATTTCGCTGCCCAGGCGCCGTGGACGCTGAAGAAGATCGGCAACACGGAACGCATGGGCACCGTACTCTACGTGACGGCCGAGGTGGTGCGCCAGATCGCCATCCTGTTGCAGCCGTTCATGCCGGATTCTTCGGCGAAACTGCTCGATCTCGTTGCCGCGCCGGCGGACAAGCGGGATTTCGCGGCTCTCGGCGAAGCCGGCCGGTTGAAGCCGGGCATCGTTCTGGACGCACCGCAGCCCGTATTCCCACGCTATGTGGCGCCGGAAACGGACGCCTGAGATCTAGGCCCCAGCCATGCTGATCGATACCCATTGCCATCTGGATTTTGCCGATTTCGCGGAGGAGCGCGACGCCATCGTCGAGCGCGCTCACGAGGCCGGCGTCAGGCAGATGGTGACCATCTCGACGCGCGTGCGAAAACTGGACGGCCTGCTGGCCATTGCGGAAAAATATCCGTCCGTCTTCTGCTCGGTCGGCACGCACCCCAACAATGCCGGCGAAGAACTGGATATCGGAACCGAAGACCTGGTGCGGCTGGCCAGTGCGTATGAAAAGATCGTCGCGATCGGCGAAGCCGGACTGGACTATTTTTACGATACGCAAACGCCGGCCGACCAGAAGACAGGCTTGATCCGACACATCGCCGCGGCGCGGGAAACCGGCCTGCCGCTGGTTATCCACAGCCGCAGCGCCGACGAAGATATGATCGGCATCCTGACAGGCGAAAGCGGGAAGGGGGCTTTCCCCTTCATCCTGCATTGCTTTTCCTCGGGAGCCGACCTCGCCTGCGCCGGCGTCGAGCTCGGCGGCTATGTCTCCTTCTCCGGCATCCTGACCTTTCCGAAATCGGAAGAGCTGAGGGCGATTGCCGCAACCGTGCCGATGGACCGGCTGCTCGTCGAGACCGACGCGCCGTATCTGGCGCCGAAACGCTGGCGCGGCAAGCGAAACGAGCCTTCCTATGTGGTCAATACGGCCGAGGTGCTCGCCGGGTGCAAGGGCGTAAGCTACGAGGAGATTGCCCGGATCACGACCGAAAATGCGTTCCGGGTCTTCTCCAAGATGCCGAGGCTCTGACCGGTGGCCCGTTATCGGCAGCGCTTCACCATCCTCGGCTGCTCATCGTCACCGGGCGTGCCGAGACCGAATGGCGATTGGGGCGCCTGCGACCCGGACAATCCGAAGAACCATCGGACGCGCGCGGCTTTCATGGTCGAGCAGATCGCGCCGGACGGCGCCAGCACGGTGGTCGTGGTCGACACCGGACCGGATTTTCGACAGCAGATGATCGCTGCCAGGGTGCAGCGGGTCGACGCCGTTCTCTACACCCATGCGCATGCGGACCATCTCCATGGCATCGACGACCTGCGGACATATTTCATGCTGCAGCGCCATCGCATCCCGATCCATGCCGATCCATTCACCATGGAGCGCATCCGCCAGGGCTTCGGTTACTGCCTGGAGACGCCGCCCGGCGGCAATTATCCGCCGATCGTACGGCCTTTCCTGATCGAAACCGTGGACGAGCCGGTCATCGTCGATGGTCCCGGCGGATCGATCCGCTTCCTGCCGCACTGGCAAGTCCACGGCGATATCCGCTCGCTGGGGTTCCGGATCGGCGATGTGGCCTATTGCAGCGACGTGAGCGACTTTCCGCCGGACAGCATACCGAGGCTTGCCGGACTGGACGTGCTGATCATCGATGCCCTGCAATACCGCTACCATCCAAGCCATCTGTCGCTCGAACAGGCGCTCGAATGGATCGCGCGGCTTCAGCCGAAGCGTGCGATCCTCACGCATATGCATATTCCACTCGACTTCGATGTCGTCGCGGCTGAAACGCCGTCCCACGTAGAACCAGCCTATGACGGCCTGGCGTTCGAGATCGAACTCGATCTTTGACCAGCCCGTCATTCGGACCTTCGGTACTTACGAGTGCAGAAAATAACGGGAGACCCGGACTTCTCCATCCTTCCATCTTTATGAAAGTTCCATAATCTATCTTATGTGATCAACGGAATGGCCTGGGTGGGTTCACGGATGAAGAGCCTAGACATCCCCCATTCGGATACAGCCAAACCATTTGTCGCCGGTTTCATGCTCTCTGCTCCGGCACCCAAGGTTTGCCTCTTCCTCAGCTCTCAGCGAGGCTTTCCAGCGCCTTTCCGGACAATCTGCAGCGAACCCATTCCTTCATCGGTTCGGCGCCGATCGCCTCGTAGACGCGGATGGCCGGTTCGTTCCAGTCGAGCACGCTCCATTCGAAACGGCCGCAATCGTTTTCAAGCGCCAGCGACGCCAGTTTCTTCAACATGGCCTTACCGGCGCCAGAGCCGCGTGCCTTCGGCGTCACGTAGAGATCTTCGAGGTACAATCCGTTCTTCGCCTGCCAGGTCGAATAGCTGAAGAACCAGATCGCCATCCCGATCGGTTCGCCGTCCTGTTCGCAGATCAGCGTGCGCGTCACCGAGCGTTCGCCGAAGATCGACGCCTCGATCGTTTCGACCGTGGCGGCGACCTCGTGTTCGGCCTTTTCGTAGATCGCCAGTTCACGAATGAAACCGAGAAGTGTCGCGGCGTCCTCGCGGACGCCCTCGCGTATAGTCAGAACCATGGAAAACCCTTTGGAATTAGGTGAATGTAGATTTTTTCCGATGTGGGCGATGAGGCCAGGATGTCCATTCGCCGGTCATCGCTATTCGGCCGCGGTTTTCATCTCCACGGCCACCGCATCGATCTCATAGGAGTAACCGTCCAGCATCTCGTAGGCCTTTTCGATATGGCCTATTTCGGTTTCCGCCTTGACGATCGCATCGTTGATCGTGTCGCATCGCGAGCGGAGCATGCGTCCCAGAACGTCGGCATCCGGTTTCTTGCCAATGCGGTCGATATGATTGCGGATGCGGGCGCGGTGGCGCTCCATCTCCAGGATGTGGAAACGCGCATTGACGATCTTGTCCGTGAGCTTGCGGCGCATGGCCGCGACCGGATCGAAACTCCCCGGCTCCCGCTCGTCCAGGATGATCTCGTTGACCAGGGTTTCCAGGATCACCAGTCCCTGCAGGTCCTTGGTGTCGGCAAGTTCCGGATCATAGCCGGTGTCGTCATAGACCTTGCGGCGAACGGGATCGGAAAGAAGCTCGTAGGACATCGTCAGCTTGCTGAACATGTCGACATCGCCGCCGGCATCCGGATGGGCGGTTTTCGCGCGCTTGCGATAGGCCAACTTGATGGCTGCGCCATCGGCCTCGCGGGAAACACCAAGCATCTCATAAGGGTCGATCACAGTGTCACCTGTTTTCGGCGATTCAATTCCATTGTCCTAACGGCTATGGCCCACAGGCTCAACCCATTATCCAATCTTGTGGCCAATTAGGGGCAGGTCATACCCCCTGCCCGGTTTTCCCCACAGGCAAGATGCCCCTTCGGCATTCCGTAATGGGAACGCGTCATCTCGGGAGGTGGCAGGCTACAGTTCACCCACGCCCACTCCTTCCTGCACGACCTGCTCGCCCTCATCCGGGATCGCATGGCGGCAGGCCATGGCGGTTTCCCGCTGGTCGGCACGCCGGAGCAGGTGGCCGAAGGCATCCGGAGAACCGTGACCGGTTAGCTTCTTCGCCGGCTTCCGAATGAGAGGCGCCGGCCCTCGGCCACCGGCGCCATCAGGAAGCTCATGACGACGCAGGGCAACAAGACGAGAAAGGTTGCGATGAGGCTGACATGCTCGGCGATAAAGCCGAGCAATGGCGGCACGCCTATGGTCGAGAGCATCAGCGTCAGCGCCAGGGCCGCAAGGTTTTCCGAAGGCTGGCCCTTGCCGAGCGCGATCGTCGTGGAAACGGCAAGAGGAAATGCCAGCGCCACGCCGCAACCGATCAGGAAAAGTGCGACCCCTGCCAACGTGAGGCTCGGCGTCGTCACCATAAGCAAGCTCCCGATCGCCACCGAGACGGCCGAGGCGCGTACCAGAACCATGGGCCCGAAACTCTCGCGCAGCATGTCGCCGGAAAGACGGGTTAATCCCATACCGATCGTGAAGGCCGCATAAAGAATGCCGGCGATTGCCGGGTCAGCCTTCAGCTCCTCGCGAAGGAAGAAGATGCCCCAGTCGTAAATCGCTCCCTCGACGATGCACAGGCCAAAAACCATGACGCAGATGAGCATGATCGTCCGGTCGGGCAGGACGTAAGCCGACCGCCTGCGATCCGGCTGCCGCTCCGGCGCCACATCCCTGGGGGTGATCCAGAAGACCAGAAGGCATGCGGCGACGACGAAACCGGCGGCCATCACCTGCTGCGAAAACGGCGTCACCGCCCTCTCCGCCAGGAAACCGGAACACAGGGAGCCGACGAGCAGTCCGACGGACCAGAAACCGTGGCTGCGCGCCAGAACCTTCGTGCCGGTTCGCTGTTCGATCCCCGCGGAAATCATATTGGCGGCGACGTCGAAAATCGTCCGGAAAAAGCCGAAGAGAAAGAAGCAGAGCAGGAAGCCGCTGACCGGCAGGATGGTCAGTGCCGGTGTGAGCATGGCGCAGATCGGCAGTGTCACGAGCGCGGTCAGGCGCGGCGTGAAGCGATCGTTGATCCGGCCGGCCAGCGGCAGGGCGAGAAATGTGCCCACGGGAGCGCTGAGCAGCGCGAAGCCGAGAACCGCCTTGTCGATGCCCATCGACGCCTGGATCGTCGGCAGTCGGGTGAACAGGGAGATAAACAGGATGGCGTTGCTGAAATAGAGCAGCGCTGGCGGCAGAAGGATTTTCATGAAATTGCATTCCGGGCGAATCAGGAGCTCCCGGCGCATTCGTGCCAGTGCGGACAGCCGCAGGCAAGCGGCGATAACGGGACCCTGCCTTGCGCTGCGGCAGGGAGGAAATACACGGAAAAGTGCGCAATCCGACCTCTCTCCAAAGGGGTTGTCATCATCCTGTAATCATTTGGATTCGTTTGCCCACGCCAAAGGCGCTGCCGGAAAATTCTGCAGTCACCATCTTCTCCTTTGGCCGAAAAGCGCTAGCATTTTTTCGTATGTTCCCGGAGAACCCCGATGCCCGTTCGATTGCTCCCCGTCGTTCTGTGTTTCGTTCTCTTTTCCCTGCTCCCGGCCAAGGCCGAAGATCCGGTCGCGCAGGCTCAGGCCGTCATTTCCGGCCAGATCGCCGCGCTGATGCATAATGATGCGGAGAAGGCCTATTCCTTCGCTTCGCCGGGTATTCGCAGCCTTTATCCCAACAAGGATCAGTTTCTGGATATGGTGCGCAAGAGCTACGAACCGGTTTATCATGCCGGCAACTATGCCTTCGGCCGTTCGAAACTGATCGGCGGCGGGGAGGTCGTGCTGCAGGAAGTGATGATCGGCGCCCGCGAAGGCAAGGACTGGACCGCCATCTACGAAATGCGGCTGATGGACGACGGCTCGTACAAGGTGAACGGTGTGCGGATGATCCGCAACACCACCAGCCAGGGGATATGAGGGGAGCGGGCGGGGAGCCGCCGCCCTGCCCTCAGATCGGATCGATATCGCCCCTGGCCCAGGCTTCCTGCGTCTCGGCATAGAAATCCGCGAAACGTCCCTCGGCGATCGCCTGCCGGATGCCCTTCATCAGGTCCTGATAGTAATGCAGGTTGTTCCAGGAGAGCAGCATTCCGCCGAGCGCCTCGTCCGAACGCACGAGGTGGTGCAGGTAGGCGCGGGAATAATCACGCGCCGCCGGGCAGCTTGATTCCTCGTCCAGCGGGCGAAGATCCTCCGCGTGTCGGGCGTTGCGGATATTGACCTTGCCGCGACGCGTGAACGCGAGGCCATGGCGGCCCGAGCGTGTGGGCATGACGCAGTCGAACATGTCGATGCCGCGCGCGACCGATTTCAGGATGTCATCCGGCGTGCCGACGCCCATCAGGTATCGGGGCTTTTCGTGCGGCAACACGGGCAGCGTGGTTTCCAGCATCTTCAGCATGACGTCCTGTGGTTCGCCGACCGCAAGGCCTCCAACCGCATATCCCTTGAGATCGAGCTGCTTCAAACCTTCCGCGGAACGGATGCGCAGGTCCGGCTGGTCTCCACCCTGGACGATGCCGAACATCGCCTTGCCCGGCTGGTCGCCGAACGCCACTCGGCAACGTTCCGCCCAGCGCAGCGACAATTCCATCGCCCGTTCGATCTCCTTGGGTTCGGCCGGAAGCGCGACGCATTCGTCCAGTTGCATCTGGATGTCGGAGCCGAGCAGGCCCTGGATTTCGATCGAACGTTCCGGCGACATGTGGTGCAGGCTGCCGTCCACATGGCTCTTGAACGTCACGCCCTTCTCGTCGAGCTTCCGCAATCCCGAAAGCGACATGACCTGGAAACCGCCGCTGTCCGTCAGGATCGGATGCTCCCACCGGATGAGATTGTGGAGCCCGCCGAGACGCGCGACACGTTCCGCCCCCGGCCTCAGCATCAGATGGTAGGTGTTGCCCAGGATGATGTCCGCGCCGGTATCGCGAACCTGGTCGAGATACATGGCCTTGACGGTGCCGACGGTGCCGACCGGCATGAAGGCAGGCGTCCTGATCACCCCGCGGGGCATGGTGATTTCGCCAAGGCGGGTGCCGCCGTCGGTGGCCTTCAGATTGAACTGGAAATTCTCGGTCATCGGTCGTCTCGGAAAAGCAGGCTCGCATCGCCATAGGAGTAGAAGCGATAGCCTGTCGATATGGCATGGGAATAGGCCGAACGCATCGTCTCAAGCCCGCAAAATGCCGAGACCAGCATGAACAGCGTCGATTTCGGCAAATGGAAATTGGTCATCAACATGTCGACCGCCTTAAAACGGTAACCGGGCGTGATGAAGATATCCGTCGCCCCGCTCCAGGGGGTGATCACGCCGTTTTCGCCTGCGGCGCTTTCGATGAGACGCAGAGACGTGGTGCCGACGCAGACGACCCGCCCGCCGGCGCGCCTGACGGCATTCAGCCGCGCGGCGGTATCGGCGCTCACATGGCCTATCTCCTGGTGCATCCTGTGGTCCAGGGTGTCGTCCGCCTTGACCGGCAGAAAGGTTCCTGCCCCCACATGCAGCGTCACGAAATGCCGCTCGATGCCGGCGGCGTCGAGTTTGGCGAAAAGCTCGGGGGTGAAATGCAGGCCGGCCGTGGGGGCTGCGACCGCCCCCTCCTCGCGCGCATAGATGGTCTGATAGTCCTTCCTGTCCCGGGCGTCCTCCGGCCGTTTGGCTGCGATATAGGGAGGTAACGGGATATGCCCGACCGCCATGATCGCCTCGTCCAGCGCCGGCCCGGAAAGCTCGAAGCGCAACGTCACCTCGCCGCCCTCGCCCTTCTCCTTCACGGCGGCGGCAAGCGAACCGAGGAGGCAGGCATTGCCTGCGTGGCCGAATTCGATCCGGTCACCCACCTTGATGCGTTTTCCGGGCTTGGCAAAGGCCTTCCAGACATTGGAGGCAGCCCGCATGTGCAGCGTCGCCGAGACCTGCTGGCCACCCGCCCCTTCCCGTTGGCGGATGCCTTCCAGCTGGGCGGGAATGACCTTGGTATCGTTGAAGACCAATGCGTCGCCAGGTCTCAGGAAATCCGGCAGTTCCGATACCTTGTGATCGGCCAGCGCCGGCTCGCCTTCCGGCCGCACGACGAGCAGGCGTGCACTGTCGCGCGGGCTTGCAGGCCTCAGCGCAATGTTTTCCTCTGGCAGATCAAAGTCAAAGAGATCGACGCGCATGAAAAATCCAGAAATACGAAACCCGCCCCGCCGGAAGACGGAGCGGGTTTTTCCGTTTATGCCAAATCAGACGTCCGCGGCAACGCGCAGCGAGACGATCGAGTCCGGGTCGCTGACGGGCTCGCCCTTCTTGATCTGGTCGATATTGTCCATGCCCTCGATGACCTGGCCCCAGACCGTATACTGCTTGTTCAGCCAGGGAGCATCGGTAAAGCAGATGAAGAACTGCGAGTTGGCCGAGTTCGGGTTCTGCGAGCGGGCCATGGAGCAGGTGCCGCGCACGTGCGGAACGGCGGAAAATTCGGCCTTCAGATCCGGCTTGTCGGAACCGCCCATGCCGGCCCGGGCCGGGTTGAAGCTCTCGCCTCCCTGCTTGCCGAACTTGACGTCGCCCGTCTGGGCCATGAAATCGGCGATGACCCGGTGGAAAACGACGCCGTCATAGGCCTTTTCGCGGGCGAGTTCCTTGATGCGGGCGACATGGCCCGGAGCGAGGTCCGGCAGCAGCGAGATGACGACCGTGCCCTTGGTGGTTTCCATGACGAGGGTGTTCTCGGGGTCCTTGATCTCTGCCATTTTCTTCTCCTTTTCGAGGCGCCTGTAACGTCGTCTGCGACTGGGCGCTCTGAGTTTACTTCTTGCCGACGGTGACCTTGATCATCTTGTCGGGGTTGGTCACTTCACCGTTGCGGCCCTGGCCGCGCTTGATCTTGTCGACGAATTCCATGCCGGACACGACCTTGCCGATGACCGTATACTGGCCGTTCAGGAAGGAGCCCTGGTCGAACATGATGAAGAATTGCGAATTGGCCGAGTTCGGGTTCTGGGCGCGCGCCATGCCGACCATGCCGCGTTCGAACGGCACCTTGGAAAACTCGGCCGGAAGATCCGGCAGGTCGGAGCCGCCCGTGCCGGCGCGAGCCGGGTTGAAGCCCGGGCCTCCCTCCTTGCCGAACTGCACGTCGCCGGTCTGCGCCATGAAGCCGTCGATGACACGATGGAAGACCACGCTGTCATAGGCTCCCTTGGTCGCCAGCGCCTTGACCTGCGCCACATGCTTCGGCGCGACGTCCGGCATGAGCTGGATCACCACCGGGCCGTCCTTGAGCTGGATGGTGAGGAAATCGTCCGGCGCGGCGGAGACCGGCATGATCATGGAAGCCAGGGCGAAAGCGCCGGCAATGGCAAGACGAAGCAGTTTCATACGGAACTCCACGTTCGGAAACGATCAGCGTTTCAGCTTGTTCTTCAGGGCCTTGAGGACCGCGGCAGGCACGAAGGCACTGACGTCGCCGCCCATCGCCGCGATCTGCCGGACCAATGTGGCCGTAATGGGCCGTGAGGCCGTGCCGGCCGGCAGGAAGACCGTCTGGATGTCCGGCGCCATCTGCCGGTTCATGCCGGCCATCTGCATTTCGTAATCGAGATCGGTGCCGTCGCGCAGGCCCCGGATCAAAAGCGTCGCGCCGTTGGCGCGGGCCGCATCGACCACCAGGTTGTCGAAAGACACGACCGAAATATTGCTCACCCGGTCCGGCAGGACTTCGGAAAGCGATTCGCGGATGAGACCGGCCCTTTCCTCGAAGGTGAACATCGGCGCCTTGCCTGGATGAATTCCGATCGCGACGATCACCTTTCCGGCGACATTGAGCGCCTGGACAAGCACGTCCAGATGACCGTGGGTCATCGGATCGAAAGAACCGGGATAAAAAGCTGTCGTCATGCCGGGCGGCCCGTTTCAACGAAATTCCCCGGCCTTTTGTCATGGAAGCACTCTCACCGCAAGGCTCTGCCCAATTCTGAACGAAAGATGAATGCGCCGTTCAAGGGCGTTTCAGCAGCACTGTGGTCTTGTGACCATCGTGGCGGGCATGAAGACCCGTCCGTATCGAGGGAGAAACGAAGGGAAATGCTGGCTTTGATGGTGATATGTGCCGTGGCGCTCGCTTTCTTGATGGAGGCCGTGGTCGTCGCCTTCAGGTCGGAAGAGGCTTGAAAGGTCAGGGAATTATGAACGCCAGATGAACGGACCATTCAAGGACGCTTCAGAGCAGCCCGAATAAGTTTCTCTTAAAATGCGGTGGAACCTGTTTGCGCAAGGCGCGTTCAGGCAAACAAGAAGGACAGACGGAGATGATCGCGAAAAGGAAAACGGTCATGCCTGACAAGATCACCATGATCAATCTGGTATGGACGGCAATGATCGCTGTAATGCTCACAGCAACAGTGACCCTTTATCAAGATAAATCCGAATTGACCGATCTCAACTACCCGCAGGTAACGGGTCGTTATACGGATCTCTCGTATTACTGACGCGGATACACGAGCGAGAAAGGATGAACATGTTCGTGACGTTGACTGTACTTGCAGGCTTGATCAGCATCATGTTCGTGGCATCCGTGGCGTCCACGATTTCCGAGCTTCGCCGCGAACGCGAAGACATGAAGGATTTCCGCGATTTCGCGCGGCGCCACAGCGCATTCTAGCAATTGTCCAGTAGTACGGACCGGATCACGCAGACTTCCCGTCGCGACCGGTTCAAACAAAAGCCGGAGGATTTTCGTCCTCCGGCTTTTACTTTATTCCTGTTCATGACGATGCGGCCTATTCGGTCGCACCCTCATCCGCCGGACGTTCGTCCGCGGCGGTATCGGCTTCTCCGGTCTCCGAGGTCAACTCGTCCGACAGGCCGTTGCCGTTTTCCTCCTCGCCTTCCGGCTCGCTGATACGCTCGACCGAAACAACCTTCTCGTCCTTGGCCGTGGAGAAGATCGTGACGCCCTTTGTCGCGCGGCTGGCGATGCGGATGCCGTTGACCGGCACGCGGATCAATACGCCGCCATCCGAAACGAGCATGATCTGATTGCTCTCCTCCACCGGGAAGGCAGCGACCAGTTCGCCGATCTCGGACGTCTTCGACGTATCCGTGGCACGAATGCCCTTGCCGCCACGGCCGGAGGTGCGGAAGTCGTAGGAGGAAGAACGCTTGCCGAAGCCTTTCTCGGAGACCGTCAGCACGAACTGCTCGCGCGCCTTCAGCTCCTCGTAGCGTTCGTCGTTGAGCTGTCCCTCTTCGGTGACTTCCTCGCCGACGAGAGCGATATCCTCCTCGTCGACGCCAGCGGCACGGCGTTCGGTCGCCGAGCGCTTCAGATAGGCCGCGCGCTCCCATGGCTCAGCATCCACATGGCCGACGATCGTCATGGAGATGATGCGGTCGCCATCGCCAAGCGTGATGCCGCGCACGCCGATCGAATTGCGGCCGGCGAAGACGCGCACGTCATCGACCGGGAAGCGGATGCACTGGCCGAGCGCCGTCGTCAGCAAGACGTCGTCCCGATCGGTACAGGTTTCGACGGAGAGGATCTCATCGCCCTCCTCGTCCAGCTTCATGGCGATCTTGCCGTTGCGGTTCACCTGCACGAAGTCCGACAGCTTGTTGCGGCGGACCGTGCCGCGCGTGGTCGAGAACATCACGTCCAGGTTATCCCAGGTCACTTCGTCCTCGGGCAGCGGCATGATCGTGGTGATGCGTTCACCGGCCTCGAGCGGCAGCATGTTGATCAGCGCCTTGCCGCGAGATTGCGGCGTGCCGATCGGCAGGCGCCAGACCTTCTCCTTATAGACGATGCCGCGCGAGGAGAAGAACAGCACCGGCGTATGGGTGTTCGCCACGAACAGGCGATTGACGAAATCCTCGTCGCGCGTCGCCATGCCGGAGCGGCCCTTGCCGCCGCGCCGCTGGGCACGATAGGTGCCGAGCGGAACGCGCTTGATATAGCCGAGATGCGATACCGTGACGACCATATCCTCGCGGGCGATGAGGTCCTCGTCGTCCATATCCGGACCGCCTTCGAGGATTTCCGTGCGGCGCGGCGTGCCGAATTCGTCGCGAACGGCAGCCAGTTCGTCCTTGACGATCTGCTGGATACGCAGGCGCGACGACAGGATGTCGAGATAATCGCTGATCTCGGCGCCGATCTTGTTCAGCTCGTCGCTGATTTCGTCGCGTCCAAGTGCGGTCAGGCGGGCAAGACGCAGCTCGAGGATCGCGCGGGCCTGCTCTTCCGACAGGTTGTAAGTGCCGTCATCGTTGAGCTTGTGACGCGGATCGTCGATAAGCCGGATCAGGGATTCGACGTCATGGGCCGGCCAGCGGCGGGTCATCAACTGCTCGCGCGCCGTCTGTGGATCGGGAGCGCGACGGATCAGGCTGATGACTTCGTCGATATTGGCGACCGCGATCGCCAGACCGACCAAGACGTGCGCACGCTCGCGCGCCTTGCGCAGCAGGTATTTGGTGCGCCGGCTAACCACCTCCTCGCGGAAGGATACGAAAGCCTTCAGCATGTCGACCAGGGTGAGCTGCTCCGGCTTGCCGCCGTTCAGCGCCACCATATTGCAGCCGAAGGACGTCTGCAGCGGTGTATAGCGATAAAGCTGATTAAGTATCACTTCCGCATTGGCGTCGCGCTTCAGCTCGACCACCACACGATAACCTTGACGGTCGGATTCATCACGCAGGTCGGAAATGCCCTCGATGCGCTTTTCGCGCACCAGTTCGCCGATCTTCTCGACCATGGTCGCCTTGTTCACCTGGTAGGGAACTTCGGTGACGATGATCTGTTCGCGGTCGCCACGCATCGGCTCGATATGAGCGCGTCCGCGCATGATGATCGAGCCGCGGCCCGTCTCGTAGGCGGACCGGATGCCGGCGCGGCCGAGGATCAGGGCGCCGGTCGGGAAATCCGGACCCGGAATGATCTGCATCAGTTCCGGCAGATCGATCGCCGGATTGTCGATGATCGCGATGCAGCCGTTGATCACCTCGATGAGGTTGTGCGGCGGGATGTTGGTCGCCATGCCGACCGCGATGCCACCGGCGCCGTTGATCAGCAGGTTCGGAAATTTCGCGGGCACCACGACGGGCTCGGAGAGCGTGCCGTCATAGTTGTCGCGAAAATCGACCGTCTCCTTGTCGAGGTCATCGAGAAGCGAATGGGCCGCCTTCTGCAGACGGCATTCGGTATAGCGTTCGGCCGCCGGCGGATCGCCGTCGATGGAGCCGAAATTGCCCTGGCCGTCGATCAGCGGCAGACGGAGCGACCAGTCCTGCGCCATGCGCGCCAGTGCGTCATAGATCGCCATGTTGCCGTGGGGATGGTATTTACCCATCACGTCCCCGGTAACGCGGGCGCACTTGACGTATTTCTTGTTCCAGTCGATGCCGAGTTCCGACATGCCGTAAAGGATGCGCCGGTGCACCGGCTTCAATCCGTCGCGGACGTCAGGAAGCGCACGGCTCACGATCACGCTCATCGCATAATCGAGATAGGAGCGCTGCATCTCTTCCATGATGGAAATGGGTTCGATGCCTGGAGGCAGCTTTCCGCCGCCGGGTGTGCTTTGCTCAGTCAAATCGGATCACGATCTCTGTTCGGAATCAGTTGGTTTTTTTATAGCGGAAAGCGGTTCCGAGCGCCAATTTCCGCCAGGGTTTTGAACAGCTTTTGCGGTGTTTTCCGGGCAGTGTTAACGACATGACGCCTCATTCCTGAAAACCCGTTGCGGGCTTCCCTAAACCGCGCGCCTGTCCTAACAATCTTCGCATGCGACTGCAAGAATTGCAGCCTGACGGGGGAAGACATGGCCACGCCTGACATGCTGATCAATGCGCTCACGACCATGCTCGTGACACTCGATCCACCGGGGCTGGCGCCCGTTTTCCTCGGCCTGACCGTCGGCATGACGGCGGTTCAGCGCCGGCATGTGGCGCTTCGCGGATCGCTGATCGCCTTCTGCATACTGGCGGTCTTCGCCCTCTTCGGTTCGGGCGTGCTCGGTCTTCTCGGAATATCGATCGGCGCCTTCCGGATCGCCGGCGGCCTCCTGCTTTTCTGGATCTCCTTCGAGATGGTGTTCGAGCGGCGGCAGGAGCGGAAGGAGAAGACCTCGCAGGCGGCGATCACCATCGACCATATCCAGAACATCGCCGTTTTCCCGCTCGCCCTGCCCCTGATCGCCGGCCCGGGCGCCATTTCCGCCACCGTGCTGCTTGCGGGATCTTTTCCCGGCGCCTTCGACCGGGCGCTGCTCATCGGCATCATCGCGCTGATCATGGTGCTCGTCTATGTGACCCTGCTGGTCGCCGAACGGCTCGACCGGTTTCTCGGCGTCACCGGCCGGGCAATTCTCACCCGTCTGCTGGGCGTCATCCTGGCCGCGCTTTCGGTCCAGTTCGTGATCGACGGCGTGCGCTCGGCCTTCAATCTGTAAGTCTTCCGCGACATCGCGGTGTTTTCTGCTAAAAGCCCGCATCGACAAAGAGATTCGAGGGCCTGCATACCATGCGACGTGCGTTGCGGCGGCTCCTGCCGGAGCCTGCACCCATCAGTTCGAAGGAAAGATTGCGCGCCGCCTCCGGTGCTCTGGCCGGCATCCTCGTCACCGGCCTGATCGGAAGCCTGGCCTTGCGAGCCGACGCCTCGCTTCCGGCGCTGATCGCTCCGATGGGGGCTTCGGCCGTGCTGCTTTTCGCCGTGCCGTCCAGCCCGCTCGCCCAGCCATGGTCGATCCTCTGCGGCAATATCGTCGCGGCATTGGTCGGCGTCACGGCAGCCATGTTCGTCGACGACCCGTTCGTGGCTTCCGCGCTCGCGATCGGCTTGGCAATCGCCGCCATGATGACACTGCGCTGCCTTCATCCGCCAAGCGGCGCCATCGCACTCACCGCGGTACTCGGCGGGCCGGCCATCCATGAACTCGGCTACGGCTTCGTGCTCTGGCCGGTTGCGGGCAATTCCCTGGCCTTGCTGGTGCTCGCCCTCATCTACAACAACCTGACCGGTCGCCCCTATCCGCATGCGATCAAGCCTTCGACGGATCACGGCACCGCCGACCCCGCCCCCATAGAGCGCATCGGCTTCACGTCGGCCGATCTCGACGACGTGCTCAAGGAATATGACGAATTCCTCGATATCGACCGCGACGACCTGGAAACCATCCTGCGGCGGACGGAATTGCGCTCCTACCGCAGACGCGCCAGCCATCTCGATTGCAACATCATCATGTCCCGCGACGTGGTTGCCGTCGCGCCGGACAATTCGCTGAAGGAGGCGCACGACCTGATGCGCGCCCATCACTTCAAGGCCCTGCCCGTCACCAATGACAGGGCCGAGGTCATCGGCATCGTTACGCAGACCGATTTCCTCGACAAGGCGAACTGGACCAAGGGACGGCCCCGGATCGGTTTTGCCCATCGCCTGCGCCTGGTGCTTTCCGGCGCCAGCGCTCCCAACGATACCGTCAAGGACATCATGACCGCGCCCGTCCGGACCGTCGGCCCCGACACTCCCATTGCGGACGCCATTGTCATCTTCGCCGAGGAAGGGCTACACTATCTGCCGGTCACGCGGGAGAACAACAAGCTGGTCGGGATCGTCTCCCAGTCCGATGTCCTGGTGGCCATGCTGGCCGATGCCGCAGCCAGCTGAAGCGCGGAACCCGCAAGAGCGCTCTTCCCCTCTACCGCTACAGCATTCCCCAGGACTGTGCACAGGGGCCGCTCTCGCCCGGCCGGAACGACCGATCAGAACGGAATGTCGTCATCCATATCACGCGAGAAATTGCCGCCAGCGGGCTGACTGCCACGGCTGGCTCCACCCGAAGGCCGGCCGTAATCGTCCCCGCCGCCATAACCGCCGCTGAAGTCGTTTCCACCGACGTCGCTGCCGACGCGATTGTTGCCGCCGCCGTAGCTGCCTCGATCGCCCCCGCCCTCACCGCGACCGTCCAGCATCGTCAGCGTGGAATTGAAGCCCTGCAGCACGACTTCCGTCGTGTAGCGGTCGTTGCCGTTCTGGTCCTGCCACTTGCGCGTCTGCAGCTGGCCCTCGATATAGAGCTTGGCGCCCTTCTTCACATATTGCTCGACGACCTTGCAGAGGCCTTCGTTGAAAACCACGACATTGTGCCATTCCGTCTTTTCACGGCGTTCGCCGGAATTGCGGTCGCGCCAGGTCTCCGAGGTCGCAATTCGCAGGTTGGCGATCGGGCGACCGTCCTGCGTGCGGCGGATTTCCGGATCGGCTCCGACATTTCCCACCAGGATAACCTTGTTCACGCTACCAGCCATAATTCTCACCTTGTCCGCCGCATCCTGCGGCCCTAAATCCGTCGTGGTACCTTAACCCATCGGTTCGATCCGTTGGGCGCAGATGATTTTTAATCCACAGACAAATTTGTTCTTTATTTGTTCTAATTTATTCCTATAGTGCTGTCAACCGACTCGGAACCGCCGACGGGTTGCGGCAGTTTCGTCTCGACCAGGCGCGCATCAATCACTACATAAGGGCCTTCCATCCTCCCCGAAGAGCATGAAGATGAGTGAACTGAAGACCATTTCCATACGTGGTGCGCGCGAGCACAATTTGAAGGGCATCGATCTCGATCTGCCGCGCAATTCGCTGATCGTCATGACCGGCCTTTCCGGTTCGGGCAAGTCCTCGCTTGCTTTCGATACGATCTATGCCGAAGGCCAGCGGCGTTATGTCGAAAGCCTTTCGGCCTATGCGCGTCAGTTCCTGGAGATGATGCAGAAGCCTGATGTCGACCAGATCGACGGGCTTTCGCCGGCCATCTCCATCGAGCAGAAGACGACCTCGCGCAATCCGCGCTCGACGGTCGGCACGGTCACCGAAATCTACGACTACATGCGCCTGCTTTTCGCACGCGTCGGCGTCCCCTATTCGCCGGCGACCGGCCTGCCGATCGAAAGCCAGACGGTCAGCCAGATGGTCGACCGCATCCTCGCTTTCGAGGAAGGCACGCGTCTTTATATCCTGGCGCCGATGATCCGCGGGCGAAAGGGCGAGTACAAGAAGGAACTCGCCGACCTGATGAAGAAGGGCTTTCAGCGGGTCAAGGTCGACGGGCAATTCTATGAGATTGCCGATGTTCCGGCGCTCGACAAGAAATACAAGCACGATATCGATGTTGTCGTGGACCGCCTCGTGGTGCGCTCCGATATCTCGGCGCGCCTGGCGGACAGTCTTGAAACTTCGCTGAAACTCGCAGACGGTCTGGCGGTGGCGGAATTCGCCGACAGGCCGTTGCCGCCCGAAGAGACGGCCGCCGGGGGCTCGGCCAACAAGTCGCTCAACGAGACGCACGAGCGCGTGCTGTTCTCCGAGAAATTCGCCTGCCCCGTTTCCGGCTTCACCATTCCGGAGATCGAGCCACGGCTCTTTTCGTTCAACAATCCGTTCGGCGCGTGCCCGACCTGCGACGGCCTTGGCTCGCAGCAGAAGGTGGACGAGGCGCTGATCGTGCCGGAACCGGCCCGGACCTTGCGGGACGGCGCGATCTCGCCCTGGGCCAAATCCACCTCTCCCTATTACAACCAGACGCTCGAAGCGCTGGGGAAAGTGTTCGGCTTCAAGCTTTCGAACCGCTGGAACGAGCTGTCCGGCGAGGCGCAGAAGGCAATCCTGCATGGAACCGAGGAGAAAATCGAGTTCCACTATGCCGACGGCGCCCGTTCCTACAAGACGGTCAAGAATTTCGAGGGCATCGTTCCGAACCTCGAACGCCGCTGGAAGGAGACCGATTCGGCCTGGGCGCGCGAGGATATCGAGCGCTACATGTCGGCCGCCCCCTGCCCGGCCTGCAACGGCTACCGCCTGAAGCCGGAAGCGCTCGCGGTGAAGATCAAAAAGCTGCATATCGGCGAAGTGACCGATATGTCGATCAGAGTGGCGCGCGACTGGTTCGAGGCGCTTCCCGGCGAATTGAATGCCAAGCAGAACGAGATCGCGGTACGAATCCTCAAGGAAATCCGCGAGCGCCTGCGCTTTCTCAACGATGTCGGCCTCGATTACCTGAGTCTCTCTCGCAATTCCGGCACCCTGTCCGGTGGCGAAAGCCAGCGCATCCGGCTCGCCTCGCAGATCGGCTCGGGCCTGACGGGCGTGCTCTACGTACTCGACGAGCCTTCGATCGGCCTTCACCAGCGGGACAATGCCCGCCTGCTCGAAACGCTGAAACACCTGCGCGACATCGGCAATACGGTAATCGTCGTCGAACATGACGAGGACGCGATCCTCACCGCCGACTATGTCGTCGATATCGGCCCCGCCGCCGGCATCCACGGCGGCACGGTGGTCGCGCAGGGCGCGCCCGCCGAGATCATGGCCAATCCGAAGTCCCTGACCGGCAAGTATCTTTCCGGCGAACTCGGCGTGCCGGTGCCGGCCGAGCGCCGCAAGCCGAAGAAGGGCAAGGAGATCAAGGTCGTCGGCGCGCGCGGCAACAATCTCAGGAATGTCACGGCCTCCGTGCCGCTTGGCGTCTTCACGGCGGTGACCGGCGTTTCGGGCGGCGGCAAATCCACGTTCCTGATCGAAACGCTCTACAAGGCGGCCGCACGGCGGGTGATGGGTGCGCGTGAGATACCGGCCGAGCACGATCGGATCGACGGGTTCGAGTTCATCGACAAGGTGATCGACATCGACCAGTCGCCGATCGGCCGCACGCCGCGCTCCAACCCGGCGACCTATACCGGCGCCTTCACGCCGATCCGGGACTGGTTCGCAGGCCTGCCGGAAGCGAAGGCGCGCGGCTACCAGCCCGGCCGTTTCTCGTTCAACGTCAAGGGTGGCCGCTGCGAGGCGTGCCAGGGCGACGGCGTCATCAAGATCGAGATGCACTTCCTGCCGGACGTGTATGTCACCTGCGACGTCTGCCACGGCAAGCGCTACAACCGGGAAACACTGGATGTCGCCTTCAAGGGCAAGTCGATTGCCGACGTGCTCGACATGACGGTGGAGGAAGGCGTCGAATTCTTCTCGGCGGTGCCGGCCGTGCGCGACAAGCTGCAGTCGCTTTTCGATGTCGGCCTTGGCTATATCAAGGTCGGCCAACAGGCCAACACGCTTTCGGGTGGCGAGGCGCAGCGCGTCAAGCTAGCCAAGGAACTGTCGAAGCGTTCGACAGGCCGTACGCTCTACATCCTCGACGAGCCGACGACCGGCCTGCACTTCCACGACGTCGCCAAGCTCCTGGAGATGCTCCACGAACTGGTGAACCAGGGAAATTCCGTGGTGGTGATCGAGCACAATCTCGAAGTCATCAAGACGGCTGACTGGATCATCGACATTGGACCGGAAGGCGGCACCGGCGGCGGAGAAATCGTCGCGGCCGGCACGCCCGAGCAGATCGTCAGGGAGAAGCGGTCCTATACCGGCCAGTTCCTGAAGGAACTGCTGGAGCGGCGGCCGGCAAAGAAGGTTGAAGCGGCGGAGTGAACCTCCGCATGTTGGAGGTGAGTTCATGACCAAAGCCGGCATCATTCGCACGGGCATCGGCGGCTGGACCTTCGAACCCTGGGAGGGCACGTTCTACCCCGAGAAGCTGCCGAAGAAGAGGCAGCTCGAATATGCCGCCGGCAAGCTGAAGGTCATCGAGGTCAACGGCACCTACTACGGATCGCAGAAGCCGGAAACCTTCGCCAAATGGGCTTGCGAAGTCCCGGACGGTTTCATCTTTTCGCTGAAGGCGAGCCGCTTCACGACGAATCGCAAGGTTTTGGCGGAAGCCGGGGAATCGATCGAGAAATTTCTGGGTCAGGGGCTGACGGAACTCGGTGACCGTCTCGGCCCCCTGCTCTGGCAGTTCGCCCCGACCAAGAAGTTCGAACCGGACGATTTCGAGGCCTTCCTGAAGCTTCTGCCCGATAAGCTTGACGGCTTGAAGCTGACGCATGTGGTGGAAGTGCGCCATGACAGCTTCAAGGTGCCGGAATTCATCGCGCTGCTTGCGAAATACAATATCGCGCCGGTCTGCGCCGACCATTTCGAATACCCGATGATCGCCGATGTCACCGCCGATTTTGTCTATGCCCGCCTTCAGAAGGGCTCCGACGACATCGCTACCTGCTACGCGGAACCGGACATGCAGGCCTGGGCCCGGAGGCTGGAGACCTGGTCCCAAGGCGGCGTGCCGGACGATCTTTCCCTGATTGACGGGACCCGCAAGGTTGAAAAACGGCCGCGCGACGTGTTCGCTTTCTTCATCCACGAAGGCAAGGTGAATGCGCCGTACGGAGCCATGGCGATGCGGGAACTGCTGGAAGAAAGAGCTAGGCGCTGAAGCCGACACCAGCCTGAGCGGCAAGTTCTTCGGCCGTCATGCCTTTGCCGGCACGTTTGCCGGCCTCTCCATGCAGGTAGACGCCAGCGGCGGCGGCTTCGAAAGCAGGCATGCCCTGAGCGAGCAGCGCACCGATCATGCCTGCGAGAACATCGCCGGAGCCTGCGGTGGCAAGCCAGGGCGGTCCGTTGGTGTTGATGTGGGCGCGTCCGTCGGGGCTCGCGATGACCGTGTCGGCCCCCTTGTAGACGATCGCGGCATGGGCGCGTTCGGCGGCCCTCACCGCCTTTTCGACCTTGCTCAAGTCCTCGTCTGCGGCAAGATCGGGAAAGAGGCGGGAAAACTCGCCTTCATGCGGCGTCAGGACCAGATGGGACTCGCCGCCTGTAAAGGCATCGAAAAGTTCCGGCGGGCTTTCCCTGAACGATGTGATGCCATCCGCGTCGAGCACCAGCGGCCTGTCCCTGAGCGAGAGCACGAATTGCTTCGCTTTTTCGCCGATACCGAAACCCGGCCCGAGGACGAAAGCGGCAAGCTTTGCCGTGTGAAGCCATGTTTCAAGGTCTTCTGCGGTATCGATCCGATGCAGCATGATCGCCGTAAGCGACGCGGCGTTGACCGGCATCGCGTCATCGGGCGAAGCAACGGTCACAAGCCCCGCCCCCGCTTTCAGGCCCGCCATTGCCGACAGCCGGGCAGCCCCGGTCTTGTCTGCCGGGCCGGAAAAAACCGCGAGATGGCCACGCCGGTATTTGTGGGTATCGCTTTCGGGCTCCGGCAATAAATCCCGCCAGAGATCCGGCCTGTTCTCACGAATCTTCCCCGCCACGGAGAGGACGATACGGGCGGGAATACCGATATCGAAAACCTCGACCTCACCGCAGAGCGACCGGCCCGGCAAAAGCAGATGGCCCGGCTTGCGAGTCATGAAGGTGACCGTGCGGACAGCCGCGAAAGCGGCGCCAAGCGGACGGCCGCGCCGGCCGCATAGACCGGAAGGCAGGTCCACGGCCAGAACGGGCACGTTTGCCTGCCTCACCTTGTCGATCAGTTCCGCGACGAGCCTCGGAACATCGCGGGCGAGACCCGCTCCAAACAGGGCGTCGATCACCAGGTCACCGGGGTGAGGCAGATAGTTTTCCAGCGGCTGCGACGGTAAACGGGAAAGCTGCCGCGCCAGCCTTGCATCACCCTTGAGCCTGCCGGGATCGCCGAGGTGATAGACTGCCACGGAAGCCCCCGCATCGGCCAAGGCCCGGGCCGCGACATATCCGTCGCCACCATTGTTGCCGGGACCGCAGAGCACGGCATAGCGCCCCGCGCCCGAAAAATGCCTCAGCGCGGAGGCGGCAACCGCCTGCCCCGCCCGTTCCATCAGGCCGAAGGAGGAAATGCCGGATGCCGCCGAGGCCGCGTCGGCCGCCCCCATCTGCTGGGGTGTCAGGAGGATATGGTCGGGCAAATGTCGCATGACGGTATTGAACGGAAAGCCGCCCGGAAAACAAGCGTCCTCTTTTCGATCTGTTTGATTAACAAATAAGCAAATGAATAAGATATAATCATCGCTTTAAGTGTGGTCGCATTTCCTTAATTTTCAAGAAAATGTCAAAAAAGCCCAATTCTTGTGCCGCAGCGCACAAAAAATGCGAAAAACGGAAGCATTTTTGTCACGAAAGCGGCACTTGCGCAGGGATTTGGTGCAAAACCGCATTATCTTTTTGAAAGTGCCTTCCGAGTTTGGCACGATATCTGCATTGGCATGGCCGAGTGGGTAAAGGCCTGCTTCAAGGGAGAAGCGGAGAGATAGTTTCTCATGAAAAAGATCGAAGCGATCATCAAGCCTTTCAAGCTCGACGAAGTGAAGGAAGCCCTTCAGGAGGTCGGCTTGCAAGGGATCACTGTGACCGAGGCAAAGGGTTTTGGCCGCCAGAAAGGCCATACGGAGCTTTATCGGGGCGCAGAATATGTTGTCGACTTTCTGCCTAAGGTGAAGGTCGAGGTCGTCCTGGCGGACGAAAACGCGGAAGCGGTCATCGAAGCGATTCGGAATGCCGCGCAGACTGGACGGATCGGAGACGGCAAGATATTCGTCTCCAACGTGGAGGAGGTCATCCGCATCCGCACCGGTGAAACGGGCATAGACGCCATCTAACTGCCTTCCGGCCGTCCGGCCGGGGCTTCTCTTCAGTCGTCATCTTACATTGAGGAACGTCATATGACGAGCGCAAGCGAAATCATGAAACAAATCAAGGAAAACGACGTCAAGTTCGTGGACCTGCGCTTCACCGACCCGCGTGGCAAGCTTCAGCATGTCACCATGGATATTGCCTCCGTCGACGAGGACATGTTCGCCGATGGCGTCATGTTCGACGGTTCCTCGATTGCCGGCTGGAAGGCCATCAACGAGTCGGACATGGTGCTCATGCCCGATCCGGCGACGGTCCACATGGACCCGTTCTTCGCCCAGTCGACCATGGTGATCTTCTGCGACATTCTCGACCCCATCTCGGGCGAAGCCTATAACCGCGATCCGCGCGGCACCGCCAAGAAGGCCGAGGCCTATCTCAAGGCATCCGGCATCGGCGACACGGTCTATGTCGGACCGGAACCGGAATTCTTCGTCTTCGACGACGTGAAGTACAAGGCCGATCCCTACAATACGGGCTTCAAGCTCGATTCCTCCGAGCTGCCGTCCAACGACGACACGGACTACGAAACCGGCAACCTCGGCCACCGTCCGCGCGTCAAGGGTGGCTACTTCCCGGTCCCGCCGGTAGACAGCCTGCAGGACATGCGCTCGGAAATGCTGACGGTGCTCGCCGAAATGGGCGTCGTCGTCGAGAAGCATCACCACGAGGTCGCTGCCGCCCAGCACGAACTCGGCGTCAAGTTCGACACGCTCGTGCGCAACGCGGACAAGATCCAGATCTACAAGTACGTCGTGCACCAGGTCGCCAATGCCTACGGCAAGACCGCGACCTTCATGCCGAAGCCGATCTACGGCGATAACGGTTCGGGCATGCACGTCCACCAGTCGATCTGGAAGGACGGGAAGCCGACCTTCGCCGGCGACGAATATGCCGGTCTTTCCGAAAGCTGCCTCTATTACATTGGCGGCATCATCAAGCATGCCAAGGCGATCAACGCCTTCACCAACCCCACGACGAACTCCTACAAACGTCTCGTGCCCGGTTTCGAAGCGCCGGTCCTGCTTGCCTATTCGGCTCGCAACCGCTCCGCGTCGTGCCGCATTCCGTTCGGCTCCGGTCCGAAGTCGAAACGCGTCGAGGTCCGCTTCCCCGATCCGCTGGCGAACCCCTATCTCGGCTTTGCCGCCATGCTGATGGCCGGCCTCGACGGCATCAAGAACAAGATCCATCCGGGCAAGGCCATGGACAAGGATCTCTACGACCTGCCGCCGAAGGAACTGAAGAAGATCCCGACGGTCAGCGCTTCGTTGCGCGAAGCGCTCGAAAACCTCGATCGCGACCGCAAGTTCCTGACCGCCGGCGGCGTCTTCGACGACGACCAGATCGATGCGTATATCGAACTGAAGATGACGGAGGTCATGCGTTTCGAGATGACGCCGCATCCGGTCGAATTCGACATGTATTATTCGTCCTGATCCTGACGGCGCGGAAAACTGCGCCTTCCTTCCTGAGCGGCGGGCCATCAAGCCCGCCGTTTGCCTTTGGGGGCTTGCCCCCTGCTTCTTCCGGTGTCCGATGCCTTCCCCGCCCCCGCCCCAGCCGCGCACCCTCGACTGGCTGATCTTTGCCCTCGTTCCCGTCTTCTTTTCCAGCAACCTGATTTTCGGGCGGGGCGTGATCGGCGAGATAGGCCCGTTCATCACGGCCTTCATCCGCTGGGGTGGCTCCACGCTGGTCATGGTCCCGGTGCTTTATCTCGACCGGCGCTCGGCCTGGTCGTTCGTGCGCAAGCATACCTGGCTCTGGCTCTGGCTCGGGTTCCTTAGCATCGGCATCTGCGGCGGTTTCGTCTATTGGGCGCTGACACTCACCACCGCCTCGAATGCGACGCTGATCTACACGACTTCGTCGCTTTTCATCATTCTCCTGGAGTGGCAGTTTTCCGGCCGCAGCATCGGCGGCCGCGAACTGATGGGTATGGCGGTGGCGTTTGCGGGCGTTGCCGCGATCGTCTTGCGCGGAGATATTGCCGCACTTGCTCACATGAATTTCAATCTCGGGGATCTCGGCATGCTGGTGGCCGCGATAGCCTTCGCGATCTATTCGGTACTCCTGCGTCGTCCAGCCGCCCGGTCGGTCCGCCCGTTGTCCTTGTTCGGGTTGATCGCCTTCTCGGGCTCACTACTCCTCCTGCCGCCCGCGATATGGGAACTCTTCCATGGAGGGCTGCTTCCCCGGACGTTTTCGGCATGGTGGAAGATCGCCGGCATCATCGTCTTCGCATCGCTTGCCGCCTTCTTCTGCTTTCAACACACAGTGCGCATCTTCGGGCCGGCAACGGCTGGCATCACGCTCTACATGATGCCGCCGGTTTCGATCGTGATGGCGGTGATCTTCCTTGGCGAGACCTTCGAGTATTACCACGGGGTGGGAATCGTACTTGTGCTCGGCGGCGTAATCCTGGCGACTGCAGGCCCTCGAAAACCGGCGACGTCCTGAAGTCAAATCCGGGGAACACTATGCGCCTACGTACATTCCTCTCTTGATGTCGGAGAATTTTATTCCCACATTGGATGCGAAAGGACATCGCACCATGAAACAACGCAACGCTAAATTTACCATCGGAGAAGTGGTTCGCCACAAGGTCTTTCCGTTTCGGGGCGTCGTGTTCGATGTTGATCCGGAATACGCCAATACGGAAGAGTGGTGGAATGCCATTCCTGCGGAGATCCGGCCGAGCAAGGACCAGCCCTTCTATCATCTCCTCGCGGAGAATGACGAGACGGAATACGTCGCCTATGTTTCCGAGCAGAACCTCGAACACGATCAGAGCGATGCCCCCCTGCGGAACCCGCAGGTCTACCAGATCTTCGATCGTGCTCCGTCCGGCCAGCTGAAGCCCAAGGTCATCCTGGCCCACTGATCCCATCTGGCCGAACAGGCCGGGATTGAAGGCGCCGGCTCACGAGCCGGCGCTTTTTCTTTTTCCTGCGGGGCCGTTCCCGGCGCCGCCTTCGGACATCCGCAGCTTCGGAATCAAAAGCCCGGCGCGAAGCCGGGCTCTCTCATTCTGGCCTGGGCCGGATTACTGACCCTGCTTGGCGGCGTTCTGCGCGTCTTCCAGCTTCTTGCGGGTCTCTTCGGCCTTGCGCTGCATGCCCTCTTCCAGGCTCCGCTGGCTCTGGGCGATCTTTTCCTGAGGCATGGCCGGACCGTCGAAGACACCCGTGAAGCCCTGGAGCGAAACCTTGATCGGGTTCGGCGCGCGGCGGAAATTGATGGACGTGAAGATCACTTCATTGCCCTTCTTGAGGCTTGCGATCATCGGGTCCGTCAGCGGAACTTCGGCCGTGCATTTGTCCGGAAGGCAGACGACGTAGTCGAGCTTCTGGCCCTTGCCGCCGTCGATCTGCATGATGATGCCCGGAGGCACGAGCCGTGCGGTCGGAACCGAGACCTGCAGGATCTTGCGGTTGACCTTGCCTTCGACCGTGATCAGGCCGACGGCCGTGATGAGCTGGCCGTTCTGGGCAGCGATGATGTTCTGCACGACGCAGAGGTCGCTGTCATCCTGCTTGGAGCAGGTCTTGAACCAGCCGAGCGGCGGGGCGCCCGGCGCGGCCGGGGCCGCAGCATCCTGTGCAAAGGCTGCAACCGGCAGCGTGCTCGCGCCGATCGAAAGAGCGAGAGCGGACATCGCCGTCCGCAGAACTTGGGTTGCCTTGAGCATCATACCAGATCCGTCTCCTGAAATCCGTTGGGTACGGCCGAGCCGCTTATATCCCTCGGGGTGTCTTATTGCCCGTCACCTGTCGGTCAAATGAGGCAATTGAATGACCCGCCCGTCCGGTCTCCCTGTTACATCGCGCGGTCGCCGATATCCAGCCCTCCTTTCTCTTTTTTTGACAGGGCGTTAACGTCATCGATCAATCTTTCGCGCATTCCGGCGGTTGGTCGCCTTCACCGCATGCGGTATTTTGCGGGCGAATCAGCGAGGAATTCACTGCCATGAGTCCCATGCGACGCCTCCTTCCCTTCGTTACCGCGCTTCTGGTCGGCGTTCCCGCACTGGCCCAGCCGCTTCACGGCATCGCCATGCATGGCAGTCCTGCTCTCCCGCCGGACTACAGGCACTTCACGTATGTGAACCCGGATGTGAAGAAGGGGGGCAAGGTGACCTATGGCGTTGTCGGGACGTTCGACAACCTCAATCCGTTCATCCTGAAAAGCATGCGCACGACCGCGCGCGGCATGTGGGACCCCGCCTTCGGCAACATGATGTACGAATCGCTGATGATCCGCTCCAGCGACGAGCCCTTCACCCTTTACGGGCTGCTGGCCGAAAGCGTGGAATGGGACGACGACCGCACCTTCATCCAGTTCAACCTGAACCCCAGGGCAAAGTGGTCCGACGGCCAGCCGGTGACGCCCGAGGATGTGATGTTCACCCTGGAACTCCTGCGGGACAAAGGCCGCATTCCGTTCTCGGAGCGGCTGGACCCGATCGCAAAGATGGAAAAGGTCGGCGAGCATGGCGTCCGGTTTTCCTTCAAGGACAAGGGGGAACGGGAATTCCCGCTGATTCTCGCGAGCTTTACGCCGATCCTGCCAAAACATGCCGTCGATCCGGCCAAGTTCGACCAGACGACGCTGAAGCCGCCGATCGGCTCCGGTCCCTATGTGGTGAAATCGGTCTCGCCCGGCGAGCGGATCGTCTATGAGCGCCGGCCCGACTACTGGGGCAAGGACATTCCTTCGAAGATAGGCTTCGACAATTACGACCAGATCGCCGTCGAGTATTTCCTTCAGGACAATACGCTCTTCGAAGCCTTCAAGAAGGGCGTGGTCGATATCTATCCCGACGGCAGTCCGACGCACTGGGCCCGCGCCTACGATTTTCCCGCCGTCCAGAGCGGCGACGTCAAGAAGGACGCTTTCAAACCGCAATTGCCGACCGGCATGCTCGGCTTCGTCTTCAACCTGCGCCGGCCGATCTTCTCCGACGTCAATGTGCGGGCCGGCCTGTCGCTCGCCTTCGATTTCGACTGGGCCAACAAGAACCTCTTCGACGGCGCCTATACCCGCACCGAAAGCTTCTGGCAGAACTCGCCGCTGACCTCGCTCGGCAAGCCGGCCGAGGATCGCGAGCTCGCCATCCTCGGCCCGGCCAGGGACAAGATAGAACCTCAGGTGCTGGATGGCACCTATCGGCTGCCGAAAACAGACGGTTCCGGTGCGGACCGCAAGGTGCTGCGGGAGGCCGTCGATCTCCTGAAGAAAGGCGGCTACACGATCAAGAACGGCCGGATGACGGACACATCCGGCAGGCCGCTCGCCTTTGAGGTGATGACACAGACGCCCGACCAGGAGAAGCTCGCGATCGCCTATCAGCGGACGCTGAAGATGATCGGCGTCGAAATGTCGATCCGGACCGTCGACGATGCGCAATACCAGGCGCGCTCCGGGGATTTCGATTATGACATGATCGTCAAGTCCTATCCGTCCTCGCTTTCTCCCGGGATAGAACAGGTCAAGCGATGGGGATCGGCGTCGCGGGATGCCCAGGGAAGCTTCAATTTCGCCGGGACGGCCGATCCGGATATCGACCGGCTGATCGAGGCGATGCTGAAGGCCCGCAGCAAGGAGGATTTCGAGGCCACCGTGCGCGCCTATGACCGACTGCTGATTTCCGGTCACTATCTCGTGCCGCTCTACCACATCGCGGAACAATGGGTGGCGCGCCGCGCCCATATCGGCTATCCGGAGAAGCTGCCGCTTTATGGCTACCAGCTCAACGTCTGGTGGGACGAACGCGCGCAATAATCCGGAACTTCCCGGTCCCGCCATGAAAGGACGCCGCCATGGAGCGCGTAACCATCGATATCGTCTCGGATGTGGTCTGCCCGTGGTGCTATCTCGGCAAGGCACGGCTTGAACTGGCCATCGCCGACGTGCAGGACGAGATCGGGGTCGACGTCAACTGGCGGCCATACCGGCTCAATCCGGACCATCCCCCGGAAGGAGTCGACCATCAGGCCGATCTTGCCGCCAAGCTCGGCGGCAAGGAGGCGGTGGAACGCGCACACGCCATGCTGCGGAAACTCGGCGAAGAGGTCGGGATTCACTACAATTTCGAAGCGATCAAGATCGGACCCAATACGCTCGATGCACATCGGCTGCTGCATTGGGCGATGACGGAAGGCCGGACCGTTCAGGACAAGGTCGCGACCGCGCTCTTCAGGGCGAATTTCGAGGAAGGACGCAATGTCGGCGACCACAGGGTATTGGCCGACATTGCCGAAGCATCCGGTCTCGACCGCAAGGTCATCGAGAACCTTCTCAAGACGGATGCGGACAAGGACGCGGTTCTCTCCGAGATAGAGGCCGCACAGAAGATGGGCGTCACCGGCGTGCCCTTCTTCATCATCGACGGGCAATATGCGGTGAGCGGGGCGCAGACGCCGGACGTCCTCGCGAATGCCTTGCGCGAGATCGCCAAATTGAAGTCGGAAGCCCGCAAGGGCATGATCTGAGCCGTTCCAGGAGCCTTGACTTGCGTCGCGACCAGAGCCTGAAGGGCGTTCTCCTGGCCTTTGCCGCGTTCGCCGCCTATTCCTGGAGCGACGCCAGCGTCAAGATGATCGAAGGCGCGCTGAGCGCCTACGAGATGTCCTTTCTCGGAGCCCTCTTCGGCCTCGCCGGCTTCCCCCTTCTCATGAAGCCCGGCGACCGCTGGACGGATGCATTCAGGACGTCGAACCGGGGCCTTTGGCTTCTGCGTTTCTTCGCGACAAGCGCCGGCACGATCGGCAGCGTGGTGGCCTTCACCCATCTCTCGATGGCAGAAGCCTTCGTGCTGATTTTCCTGCTGCCCTGTTTCGTGACGATCATGTCCGTGATCTTCCTCAAGGAACAGGTGGGCATCAAAAGATGGAGCGCCGTCGCGATCGGCTTCATCGGCACGCTGATCGTGTTGAGGCCCGGTTTTCGGGAATTGTCGATCGGTCACCTGGGCGCCATGTTCGGGGGGCTGAGCGGCGCCATCTCGATCGTCTGCTACCGGGCGATCGGCCCGTCGGAAAAGAGCATTTCGCTTTACAGCGCCGGCGTGCTCGGCGTGCTGGTCATCTGCGGCCTGCTGATGATCCCCGACTTCCGGTTTCCGACCCTGGAGCAATGGCTCTATCTCGCCGGCTACGGCCTGCTGGCGGCGGCGGCCGCGATCCTGATGATGTATGCCGCGAACCATGCCCCCGCCGCAATGATCGGACCGACGCAATACAGCCAGATGATCTGGGCCGTACTGTTCGGTTATCTGATCTTCGGCGACCGTGTCGATCTGCCGATGCTGGCCGGCATCGTGCTGATCATCGGCTCGGGCCTTTTGACGCTGGCGCGCGAACGGGCGCGCAATGTCCCGTTGCCGCCCGCCGTCGCCACCGACCCGCAAGCGGCGGGCGCTGCGAAGCCGGAATCATAGACGCGATACTTGATTATATTTTTGCGAGCTCCGCGAACTGGGTCATCACCTGCGCGGCGGCCACCAGCCGCTTTTCGGGCGATGGCAGGTCGCGTGTCAGGAATACGCTCTGATCCGGGCGGATCTTCGCAAGCGTCCCCTGCCTGGCGATATAGCCGACCAGCGCCGCCGGGTTCGGAAACTGCTTGTCCCGGAAGCTCACGACGACGCCCTTCGGTCCGGCCTCCAGCTTCTCGACATTCGCCTTGCGGCAGAGCGACTTGATGTAGACGACCTTCAGCAGGTTCTGGATCTCCGGCGGCATCGGGCCGAACCGGTCGACCATTTCCGCGCCGAAACCGTCGATCTCGGACAGTTCGGTCAGTTCGCCCAGCCGGCGATAAAGCCCCATGCGCAGATGCAGGTCCGGAACGTAACTTTCCGGGATCATCACCGTGATGCCGACGGAAATCTGCGGAGACCAGCCGGTATCGGTGATCTCGTCATCACCCTTCACCTCCGCGACCGCCTCCTCCAGCATCTGCTGATAGAGCTCGAAGCCGACTTCCTTGATATGGCCCGATTGTTCTTCGCCGAGCAGATTGCCGGCGCCGCGTATGTCGAGGTCGTGGCTGGCCAACTGGAAACCGGCGCCGAGGGTGTCGAGCGACTGCAAGACTTTCAGGCGTCGCTCGGCGGTCGCGGTAAGCGGCTTGTTGACCGGCAGCGTGAACAGTGCGAAGGCGCGCACCTTCGAACGTCCGACACGGCCGCGGATCTGATAGAGCTGGGCCAGGCCGAACATGTCGGCGCGATGCACGATCAGCGTGTTGGCGGTCGGAACGTCAAGGCCGGATTCGACGATGGTCGTGGAGAGCAGCACATCGTATTTGCCGTCGTAGAAGGCATTCATGATGTCTTCCAGTTCTCCGGCGGGCATCTGGCCATGTGCGATCGCAACCTTCAATTCCGGCACATCGGACTGCAGGAACGCCTGGATTTCCGGCAGGTCGGCGACGCGCGGGCAGACGTAGAAACTCTGGCCGCCACGATAATGCTCACGCATCAGCGTCTCGCGGATGACGAGCGGATCGAAGGGCGAGATGAAGGTGCGCACCGCCATGCGGTCCACCGGCGGCGTGGTGATGAGCGAAAGCTCCCGCACGCCGGTCATCGCGAGCTGAAGGGTGCGCGGAATCGGCGTCGCCGACAGCGTCAGGACGTGAACGTCGGTCTTGAGTTCCTTCAGCCGCTCCTTGTGCTTCACGCCGAAGTGCTGCTCCTCATCGATGATGAGCAGGCTGAGGTTCGCAAATTTGATACCCGCGCCGAGGAGAGCGTGCGTGCCGACGACGATGTCGATCTTGCCGTCTGCTATCCCCTTCTTCACGTCCGCCAGTTCCTTGGCCGACACGAGGCGCGACGCCTGGGCTATGGTTATCGGAAGCCCCCGGAAACGTTCCCTGAACGTCTTGTAGTGCTGGCGGGCAAGCAATGTGGTCGGAACGACGACCGCCACCTGCGCACCGTTCATGGCAGCGAAGAAGGCGGCCCGAAGCGCCACCTCCGTCTTGCCGAAACCGACGTCGCCGCAGACGAGGCGATCCATGGGGCGGCCTGCGGAAAGGTCCTCGCGTACGGCATCGATCGCGTTCGCCTGGTCCTCCGTCTCGTCATAGGGGAAACGGGCGGCGAATTCGTCGTAAAGCCCCTCCGGCGTCGCAAGGACCGGCGCGCGGCGGGTCATGCGCGTGGCTGCAATGCGGATCAGGTCGTCCGCCATGTCGAGCAGGCGCTTCTTGAGCTTCGCCTTGCGGGCCTGCCAGGCGCCACCGCCCAATCTGTCGAGCTGAGCTTCGGCGGCATCCGAGCCGTAGCGCGACAGGAGATCGATGTTCTCAACCGGCAGGAAGAGCTTTGCCTGGTCTGCGTAGTGCAGCTCAAGGCATGCGCGCGGCGCGCCGGCCGCCTCGATCGTGACGAGGCCGACAAAACGGCCGATGCCGTGCTCCGCATGGACGACGAGCGAGCCTTCGTCGAGGCCGGCCACTTCCGTGAGGAAGTCCGCACCCCGCTTGCGCCGCTTGGCGCGACGGACCATCCGGTCACCCAGGATATCCTGCTCGCCGATGACAGAGATCCTGTCCGTCTCGAAGCCCGCTTCGAGGCTCAGGACCGCCGATGCGGCCTCACCCTTCTCAAGCAGGTCGAGGTCGTCCAGCTTTTCGATCTGCCTGATGCGTTTCAGGCCGCGTTCATCCAGAACCTGCAGCAGGCGGTCGAGAGAACCGGCCGACCAGCCGGTGACGAGAATCTTGATCCCTTCGGCACGTTTGTCGGCGATGTGCTTAACCACGAGATCGAAGACATTGACGCGTTCGTCGCGGTCCTTCTCCTCAGCCTGGGATTTTGCCCAGCGCGGACCGGCATGCGCATCGACCGTCACCACGCGGCGACCCTCGGCATCCACCTCGTTGAACGGGGTCAGCCGCAGCGCGCCGGCCGCATCCAGCGCGGAGGAAAAGGCCTTGCCGTCGAGATAGAGCTGTCCCGGCGAAACGGGCTTGTAGGGAGTTGCCTGCGCCGTGGCCCCCTTCCCTTGCGCGCCGCTGTCGCGCCGCGCCTCGTAATAGTCGAGGACGAGTTTCGAACGCTCGTTCGCCGCCTCGCGCGCCGTGTGGTCGGTGACGATCCGGAACCCTTCGAGGTAATCGAAAGCCGTTTCGAGCCCGTCGTAGAACAAGGGCAGCCAATGCTCCATGCCGGCATAACGTCGTCCTTCGGAGACGGCCTGATAGAGCGCGTCGTCACGGGTCGCCGCACCGAAGAGAGACAAATAATTCCTGCGGAAGCGGCTGATCGTATCGGGCGTCAGCGTCACTTCGCTCATCGGGTTCAGATCGAGCATGCGCTCCTGCCCGGTCGTGCGCTGGCTTGCCGGATCGAAGGAGCGGATCGATTCCAGCGTATCGCCGAAGAAGTCGAGGCGGACCGGCTCTTCCGTACCCGGCACGAAAACATCGAGGATGCCGCCGCGCACGGCGAATTCGCCGACCTCGCGCACCGTCGCCACTCTTTCGAACCCGTTTCGATCGAGCCGCGCGGCGATATCGTCCATGCGGATCTGATTGCCGGGCCTGGCCGAGAAGGTCAGGCTCTCGATGATCCCGGCGGGTGCGATCTTCTGCAGCATGGCATTGACGGTGACGAGCACGATCGCCGCATGCGGCTTCTTCCGGTGCGCGATGAGGCCGGAAAGCGCAGAAAGTCTCCTGGCGGAGACATCCGCGCTCGGAGACACACGGTCATAGGGCAGACAGTCCCAGGCGGGCAGCGTCAACACCGGGATTTCCGGCGCCACGAAGGATAGCATCTGCTCCAGATCGGGCATGCGCTGGCCATCGGACATCACATAGGCGACCGGCTGGCCGGCACGCGCGAGCTCGGCAAGGATCAGGGGCTCCATGCCCGGCGGTACATTGCCGACAGTCAGCGGGCTCTGGGCCGCCGCGATTCTCTTTGCATCGAATCCGGGGATCATCGGGATGGAATTCATTGAGTCTTTCCGAGCCTCGCCTCCAGGGAGGCCTTGGTGACAGGATCGAAATCCGGCGTATAGGCTGCGACGCGGGCAAAAAGCGGCGTCTTCAGGTGTTCCGGCAATGGCTGCGCGCCGGTGATCCAGGCATGCAGGTCGTGGTCGTCCTCGCCCATGATCGCCTCGAACTCGTCAAGCTCGTGATCCGAAAGACGCCCGATCTCCGCCTCGGCGAATTGCCCGAAAACAAGATCCATCTCGCGGATGCCTCGATGCCAGCAGCGATAGAGAATGCGCCGCCGGCGCGGGTCGAGATCCGCGCTCGTGCGCGATAGTCCTGTCATGTCCATACCCCTGTTTTGCGGTTCATATAGGATTCTTTTCGCGCCGCGTCACCTTGCCAAATGGGCGAAACCTGACGCAATTTGCACCGCATGCGTCCTGCCATCCTTGATCCGCTGTTCTCGCCCGTCGCCTCACTTGCCGGCGTCGGGCCGAAGCTTGCCGAATTGATCGCACGCGTCACCGGCCGCGAGGACCCGGACGATTGCCGGGTGATCGACCTGCTCTTCCACGCCCCCCATTCCCTGATCGACCGCAGAAACCGACCCGGCATCGCGCTTGCGCCGCAGGGTGCAATCGTCACCATCGAGGGCCGTGTCGACCGGCATCAGCCGCCGCCGCGCGGCAAGTCCAACCTGCCGTACCGCGTCTTCCTGCATGACGATACGGGCGAGCTGGCGCTGACCTTCTTCCATGCCAAAGGCAACTGGCTGGAGAAATCCCTGCCGATCGACGAAATGGTGATGGTGAGCGGCAAGGTGGACTGGTTCAACGGACGCCCGTCGATGGTCCATCCGGATTTCATCGTGAAATCCTCCGAAGCGGAGAACCTGCCGCTCGTCGAACCCGTCTATCCGCTGACCGCGGGCCTTTCGCCGAAAGTGCTGCGCAGGGCGGTCGATGGCGCGGTCGCGCGCCTGCCCGATCTTCCTGAATGGGCGGACCCGGCGCTGACCGCGCGCCAGGGTTTCCCCCCCGTGGCGGAAGCGTTCCGGCGACTGCACGAACCGCGCGATGAAACGGATGTCGCGCCGCAATCGCCCGCCCGGCGGAGACTTGCCTATGACGAGTTCCTGGCGGGCCAGGTGTCGCTCTCGCTGGTCCGTCAGCGCATCCGGAAAGTCCCCGGCCAGCCGATCCGGGTGAAGGGCGATCTCGCTGCAAGGATCGTTGCGGCCCTTCCGTTTTCGTTGACGCCCAGCCAGCGCGGTGCGGTCGACGACATCCTGAAGGACATGGCCGGCGAGGAACGCATGCTCCGGCTTTTGCAGGGGGACGTCGGTGCCGGCAAGACCCTCGTCGCGCTGCTCGCCATGGCTGCGGCCGTCGAGGCCGGCGGCCAGGCGGTGCTGATGGCGCCGACGGAGATCCTCGCGCGCCAGCACTTCTCCACGATTTCGAAACTCGCGGGTGCCGCGGGCATAGCGGTCGACGTGCTGACGGGACGCACCAAGGGCCGCGAGCGGGACGAAATCACCGAACGAATTGCCTCCGGGGAGGCGCAGATCGTCATCGGCACCCACGCCCTTTTTCAAGATGCGATCAACTATCACAATCTGGCCCTCGCTGTCGTGGACGAGCAGCATCGGTTCGGCGTTCACCAGCGGCTGCGGCTGACCGCCAAGGGTATCTCTCCCCACATGCTGGTGATGACCGCGACGCCTATCCCCCGCACGCTGGTGCTTGCGGCCTTCGGCGATATGGACGTTTCCAAGCTGACCGAAAAGCCGGCCGGCCGCAAGCCGATCCAGACGGTCACCATCCCGACCGAACGGATCGGCGAGATCGTCTCCCGGCTCCGCGGCGCAATCACGGAAGGAAAGAAAGCCTATTGGATCTGCCCGCTCGTCGAGGAGTCGGACGTGTCCGACCTCATGTCGGCGGAAGAGCGGCATTCGGTGCTGGCCAGGGAACTCGGCCACGGCAATGTCGGGCTGATCCACGGGCGCATGAGCGGCCCGGAAAAGGACGCGGTCATGACCGCCTTCAAGAACGGCGAACTGCGCCTGCTGGTCGCAACGACGGTCGTTGAAGTGGGCGTCGATGTGCCGGATGCGACGATCATGGTGATCGAGCATGCCGAACGCTTCGGTCTCGCGCAGCTTCACCAACTCCGCGGCCGGGTCGGGCGCGGCGACGAGGCCTCCACCTGCATCCTGCTCTACAAAGGCCCGTTGAGCGAGACGGGACGTTCGCGGCTTTCCATCCTGCGGGAGAGCGAGGATGGGTTCCTGATCGCCGAGGAGGACCTGAAGCTACGCGGCGAAGGCGAGCTTCTGGGCACGCGCCAGTCCGGCACGCCCGGCTTTCGGATCGCAAGCCTCGAGGCGCATGCGGACCTGCTGGAGATCGCGCGAAAGGATGCGGCCTACCTGCTCGAACGCGACCCGGAACTCACAAGCGAACGGGGCCGGAACATGCGGGTGCTTCTCTACCTGCACCGACGCGACGAAGCAATACGGTTCCTGAGAGCAGGGTAGATCAGCCCGGGACGACCGGCGGCGGCAGGACCGCGGTCGGCGCGCCTGCGGAGGATTTGTATTCGGGCGCGATCAGGCCGCCGGAGATCAGCAGCTTGGCCCCCTCTTCCGGCGTCATGTCGAGCATGATGATCTTGCTCTTCGGCACGAACATCAGGAAACCGGCCGTAGGCACCGGTGTCGGGGGCATGAAGACCCCTACCATTTCCTCGCCGTCGGCATTGAGCTTTGCCGCGATCTCGCCCTGCGCATCGCCGGAAATGAAGACCAGCGCCCACATGCCGGGACTCGGGAATTCGATCAGCCCGCATTTCTTGAAGGAGGTGGATTGCTCCTTGAGCACCGTTTCCAGGATCTGCTTCACGCTTCGGTAGATCGTCCTGACCAGCGGCATGCGATGCAGGATCGACTCGCCGAAATTGACGATCGACCGCCCGATCAGGTTCCTGCCGAGGAAACCGACAATGGTGATGAACACCACAGCAATCAGCAGGCCCGTGCCGGGAATGGTGATGTTGAAATAATATTGCGGATCGTAGCGCTGGGGAATGTAGGGCGTCACCCAGCTATCGGCCCAGTCGATGAAAGCGAACGTCAGCCATATGGTGATTGCGACCGGCGCGCAGATGATGAGCCCGGTTAGGAAATTATTCCTGAGACGGCCGGCCAGCGATATTCGCTCGGGACTGTCGCTCATTCGGCTTTCCTGATTCACCTGACGCACTGCCGCATTCGTTTGAATGCGACAATGCCGGATGCGATGTTGCTATGCAAGGAAAAGCGGCGGAGATCACTCCACGGTGACGGATTTCGCCAGGTTGCGCGGCTGGTCGACGTCGGTTCCCATGAAAACGGCCGTATGATAGGCGAGCAGCTGGATCGGCAGCGAAAAGATCATCGGAGCGATGATCTCGTCGACATTCGGTAGCGTGATCGTCGCCATGGTCGGCAGCTTCGAGGCGGCCGCGCCCTTTTCGTCGGTGATGAAGATGATCCTGCCGCCGCGCGCCGCCACTTCCTGCATGTTCGAAACCGTCTTTTCGAAAAAGCGGTCATGCGGCGCGATCACGATCACCGGCATGTTCTCGTCGATCAGCGCGATCGGTCCGTGTTTCAGCTCGCCGGCGGCATAACCTTCCGCATGGATATAGGAGATTTCCTTGAGCTTCAGTGCCCCTTCCAGGGCGAGCGGAAAGCTCGTGCCGCGGCCGAGATAGAGCACGTCCTTGAAACGGGAAAGGTCGCGCGACAGCGCTTCGATCTGGGGCTGGATATCGTTCAGGACCCGGCTCATGATGCGCGGCATTTCGGCGAGATGTTTCACCATCGCCTTTTCGTCGCCAGCGGTCACCGTGCCGCGGGCGCGGCCAGCACCGATCGAAAGCGCCGCCAGAACGGCGAGCTGGCAGGTGAAAGCCTTGGTGGAGGCGACACCGATTTCCGGCCCGGCGAGGATCGGAAAGATTGCGTCCGACTCCCGTGCGATGGTCGACTCCCTGACGTTGACGACAGCGCCGATCTTCAGCCCCTGATCCTTGCAGTAGCGCAGCGATGCAAGCGTATCGGCGGTTTCCCCGGACTGGGAGATGAAGAGCGCGGCCTGGCTGGGCGACAGAGGAAGCTCCCGGTAGCGGAACTCGGATGCCACATCGATTTCCACCGGCAGGCGCGCATAACGCTCGAACCAGTACTTGCCGACGAGACCGGACAGATAGGCCGTACCGCAGGCGGAAATCGCCAGTCCCGAAACCCCGCCGAAATCGATCGCCGTGTCATTCGCCTTCACCGTGTGGCTGGCGAAATCGATATAGTGGCTCAACGCATGGGAAATGATCTCCGGCTGCTCATAGATTTCCTTCTCCATGAAATGCCGGTGATTGCCCTTGTCGACCATGAAGGCGGCGGCCTGGGAGATATGGCTTTGCCGCTTCTGCGGCCTGCCTTCGTAGTCGACGATCTCGACACCCCGGTGGGTGACGATGGCACAGTCGCCATCGACCAGATAGGTGATCTCGCTGGTGAAGGGCGAAAGCGCGATGGCGTCCGAGCCGAGGAACATTTCCTCCCGGCCATGACCGATCGCCAGCGGCGGTCCGAAACGGGCAGCCATGATCGTGCCGGGATCGTCCTCGAACATCACCACCAGCGCATAGGCGCCGGAGACGCGGTTGAGCATGGCGAGCATGGCTTCGCTATGATCCATTCCCTGGCGGTTATATTTCGCAAGCAGATGGGCCACCACCTCCGTATCGGTCTGGCTTGCAAAGATCGCGCCCTCGGCCAGCAGCTCGTCCTTCAGCTCGGAGAAGTTCTCGATGATGCCGTTGTGGACGACAGCCACGCCTTCGACGAAATGCGGATGGGCATTGGTCTCGTTCGGTACGCCATGGGTCGCCCAGCGGGTATGGGCAATCCCGATCATCCCCGGCAGCGGCTCGGCATCCAGCTTCTTCTCAAGGTTGAAAAGCTTGCCTTCGGCTCTGCGCCGGTCCATCCGGCCGCCGTGGATCGTGGCTACCCCGGCGGAATCATAGCCGCGATATTCGAGCCGCCGCAATGCATCGACCAGACGCGCCGCCACCGGCTCTTTTCCGACGATCCCGACAATTCCGCACATGAACGTCCCTCTCCGCTTTGATGAAACCCGCGCGAATTCCTAGCCGATTGCGGATTTCACGCAATCATCCGACCGGTCACTTTCGATGTCGGAAAGTAACGCTCGGCGGTTAAGGCACGGTTGTTCATTTGCCTGCTTTTTTAGCGGCCTTGATGGCAAGTGCGCGCTCCCGGATCGATTTGGCACGATCCGGCTTGATTTCCTGCCGGGCACGGCCAAGGGCCAGAGCATCGGCCGGAACGTTGTCGGTAATGATGCTGCCGGAAGCCACATAAGCGCCGTCGCCGATCGAAACCGGCGCCACGAGGGACGAATTCGAGCCGATGAACGCATTCGCGCCGATATGCGTTTCGTGCTTGTTCACCCCGTCGTAGTTGCAGGTGATCGTGCCCGCGCCGATATTCGAATGCGCGCCGACGACGGCATCGCCGATATAGGTCAGGTGGTTGACCTTGGCGCCTTCGCCAATCCTGCCGTTCTTTACCTCGCAGAAATTGCCCACCTTCGACTGGGGCGCAAGGTCCGCCCCCGGCCGAAGGCGCGCGAACGGCCCGACGGTGGCGCCGGCGCTGACACGCGCGCCTTCGAGATGCGAGAAGGCATGGATCACAGCGCCGCCTTCGACCTTCACGCCCGGGCCGAAGACGACATTGGGCTCGATCAGCGCATCCTGATCGATTTCGGTATCATAGGACAGGAAAACGGTCTCGGGGGCGATCATCGTGACGCCGGAAACCATCAGTTCGTGGCGACGGCGCTCCTGCCAGAGCCTTTCGAGAAAAGCGAGCTCCGCACGGTTGTTGCAACCGGCGACCTCCGTTTCCGGTGCGTCGACGGCGACGACCTTGCCGCCGGCGGCACGGGCGATCTCCACGAGGTCAGGCAGGTAATATTCACCCTTGGCATTGTCGTTGCCGATCTTTTCGAGCAGCGCCAGCGCCTTGCGACCATCGATCGCCATCAGTCCGCTGTTGCACCAGGTAATCCTGCGCTCCTCTTCCGTGGCATCCTTTTCCTCGCGAATGGCAATCAGTTCACCATTCTCGACGAGCAGGCGGCCGTAGCCCGTGGGCTTGTCCGTATGGAAACCGATCACCACGATATCGGCGCCCTGCGCCAGCCTTTCGCGCGCCGCGGCAAAGGGTGCCGCCGTGACCAGGGGGACGTCGCCATAAGTGACCAGAACGTCATCGTAGCCTCTGGCGATCGCCTCGCGTGCCGCAAGCACCGCATGTCCGGTGCCGAGGCGCTCCTTCTGCAGAAAAGCCTCGACCGAAACGCCCGCGACCGAGCCGGCCTTCGCGACGGCCTCGGCATCGCGACCGACCACAAGGGCCGCATCCGTCATCCCGGCTTCGGCAACGGCCGCCATGACATGGGCGATCATCGGGCGACCGGCGATCGGATGCAGCACCTTCGACATCGACGATTTCATACGCGTGCTGTCGCCAGCGGCAAGGATGACGGCAAGGCAGGAACGGCTCATCGGGAATCTCCTTCATGCAGTTGCCCGGCTTTTAGCAGCAAGAGGGTTGAAGGGCGATAAACGGCTTATGTGCATGCGAAACAAAAAGGGCGTCCGAAGACGCCCCATTCGATCTCATAGGTTTCGAAGGCAGGTCCGCCCGGGGCTTCGCCCGACCGCTCAGCCCTCCGCCATGGCTCCGGGCGTTCGTCGCTGCAATCGATTCACCGGATCGATTGCCCGGGCTTCGCCCGGCCGCTTCTCACTATTGCGGAAGCTTGTCGTCCACGCCTTCGACATAGAAATTCATGCCGAGCAGGACGCCATCCTGGGCCTTCTCCCCGGCGGCGAGCCATGCCGAACCGTCCTGCTTGTTGATCGGGCCGGTGAACGGGTGCAGTTCGCCCGACTTGATCTTGGCTTCGGTTTCCTCCGCCATCGCCTTCACGTCATCCGGCATGTTCGTATAGGGCGCCATGGTCAGGATGCCGTCCTTCAGGCCGTCCCAGATCTGCTCCGACTTCCAGGTGCCGTCGAGCAGCGCCTGGGTGCGCTTGACGTAGTAGGCGCCCCAGGTGTCGACGATTGCGGTCAGTTGCGTCTTCGGGCCGGCGGCGATCATGTCGGAGGCCTGACCGAAGGCCAGGATGCCGCGTTCGGCGGCGACCTGCATCGGCGCCGTCGTATCGGTGTGCTGGGTCAGAATATCGACGCCCTGGTCGATCAGCGCCTTGGCGGCGTCGGCTTCCTTGCCCGGGTCGAACCAGGTGTTCGCCCAAACGACCTTCAGCTTGAAGTTCGGGTTGACCGACTTCGCGCCGAGCTCGAAGGCGTTGATGCCCATGACCACTTCCGGGATGGGGAACGAAGCGATGTAGCCCGCGAGACCCTTCTTCGACATCTTCGCGGCGATCTGCCCCTGGATGTAGCGGCCTTCGTAGAAACGCGAATTATAGGTGGCGACGTTCGGGGCGGACTTGAAACCGGTCGCGTGTTCGAACTTCACGTCGGGGAACTTCTGGGCCACCTTGATCGTGGCATCCATGAAGCCGAAAGAGGTGGTGAAGACCAGAGCGCAGCCCGACCGGGCCATACGCTCGATGGCACGCTCGGCGTCGGGGCCTTCCGGAACGTTTTCGAGGAAGGGCGTTTCCACCTTGGAGCCGAGGGCCTTGTCGAGCTGCTGGCGACCGATCTCATGCGCCTGCGTCCAGCCGCCGTCCGTGCGCGAACCGACATAAATGAAACAGACCTTTTTCTTTTCCTGGGCCTGAGCGCCGGTCGCGAAACCGCCCAGCAAGGCGGCCGATGCGGCAAGAGCGATAATCAGTTTCTTCATTTCCGAACCTCTATTGGCTTGAAGACGTTTGTTCTTGGGTCGCGGTCACCGGTCGGGGACAAAGGGTTTCCCGAGCGACGCCGGCGTGTTGATGAGCGTCGTGCGACGATTATGCGAGATGATGATCAGCACGACAATAGTAGCCGCATAAGGAAGTGCGGACAGGAACTGGGACGGCACGCCGATGCCGAAGGCCTGCGCATGAAGCTGGCCGATGGTGACGGCGCCGAAAAGATAGCCTCCCGCCAGCACGCGCCAGGGACGCCAGGAGGCGAAGACGACCAGCGCCAGCGCGATCCAGCCGCGACCGGCCGACATGTTCTCCACCCATTGCGGCGTATAGACGAGGGAGAGCTGCGCACCCGCAAGTCCGGCGCATGCGCCGCCGAACATGACCGCGAGATACCGGGTGCGGATGACATTGATGCCGAGCGCATGGGCCGAGGCATGATTGTCGCCGATTGCCCGGATCTTCAGGCCGGTGCGGCTTTTGAAGAGGAACCAGTTGATGCCGAGCACCAGCGCGATCGACAGATAGAAGGCAAGGTCCTGGCTGAAGAGGACACGGCCGAGGAACGGAATATCCGACAGCAGAGGAATGACGATCGGCTGCAGCTTGATGCCGGGCTTGCCGACGAAAGCCTCGCCGAGCTGGCCGGAAAGGCCAAGCCCCAGGATGGTCAGCGCCAGGCCGGTGGCCACCTGGTTGGCGACCAGCGTCAGCGTCAGGAAACCGAAGAGCATGGAGAACAACGCGCCGCCGGCTATGCCCGCGACGATGCCGATATAGGGCGAGCCGGTCAGTTGCGCGGCGGCGAAAGCGCACACGGCGCCCATGATCATCATGCCCTCGACGCCGAGGTTCAACACGCCGGCGCGCTCCGTCACCAATTCGCCGAGAGCCGCGATGACGAGCGGGGTGGATGCGGTGATGACGGTAAGAAGAATCGCCTCGAACATCAGGCCTTCACCTCCACTGCCCTAGTCCCTGCCAGCACCAGCCGTATCCTGTAGTGGATGAGCGTGTCGCAGGAGAGCACGAAGAAGAGCAGCAGCCCCTGGAAGACGCGGCTGACCTTGTCCGAAATGCCGATCGAAAGCTGTGCCGCCTCGCCGCCCAGATAGGTGAGCGCCAGCACCAATCCGGATGCGATGATCCCGAGAGGATTGAGGCGTCCGAGGAACGCGACGATGATCGCGGTGAAACCGTAGCCCGGCGAGATGGTGGGCTGTACGTGGCCGATCGATCCGGAGACTTCCGAAATGCCGGCAAGCCCGGCCAGCGCGCCGGAAAGCAGCATGGAGAACCACACCATGCGGCGCGCCGAGAAACCGGCGAAGCGCCCTGCCCGTTCCGATTGACCGAGGACGGAGACTTCGAACCCCTTCAACATGAAGCGCATCATGAACCAGAGCGCCACGGCCGCGACGATCGCGAAGACGAAGGCCCAGTGGGCGCGGCCGGAGGACAGGATTTCCGGCAGGACCGCCTCCACCTGGAAACTCTTCGTCTGCGGGAAATTATACCCCTGCGGATCGCGCCACGGGCCGCGCACCAGCCAGTCCAGGTAGAGCTGCGCGATATAGACGAGCATCAGGCTCGTCAGGATCTCGTTGGTGTTGAAGCGCGTCTTGAGAAGCGCGGGAAGGCCCGCATAGAGCGCGCCGCCAACCATGCCCATGACCAGCATCAGCGGCAGGATCATCGGCGAGTGCCAGTCGGGATACATGACCGGCAGGATCGAACCGGTGATCGCGCCGATGGTGAACTGGCCTTCGGCGCCGATATTCCAGTTGTTGGAGCGGTAGCAGACGGAAAGCCCGACGCCGATCAGGATTAGCGGCGCGGCCTTGATCGCCAGTTCGTGCAGCGACCAGACCTCGCGCAGCGGCTCGATGAAATAGACGTAGAGCGCGCCGAGCGGGTTCTTGCCAAGCAGCCAGAACATCACCGCGCCGAAAACGAGGGTCAGCGCCAGCGCGAGCAACGGCGAGAGAACGGAGAACAGCCTCGAGACCCGGGCGCGCCTTTCGAGTTCAATGCGCATGCGCCGCCTCCGGGACCGAGTGGCTTTCGTGAATACCGCCCATCATCAGGCCGATGCGTTCCAGCGTCAGGGTGCCGGCCGGATGCGGATCGGAAAGCCGGCCCTCGGAGATCACGGCGATATTGGTCGCAACCTCGAAAATCTCGTCGAGGTCCTGGCTGATGACGATGACGGCCGACCCGGCCTTGGCGAGATCGATCAGCGCCTGGCGGATGCGGCTCGCCGCGCCTGCGTCGACGCCCCAGGTTGGCTGGTTGACCACGAGCACGGCGGGCTGGCGGTCAAGCTCGCGGCCGACGATGAATTTCTGCAGATTGCCGCCGGAAAGCGAACCGGCCAGCGGGTCCTCGCCGCTCTTGCGGACATCCATGGCCTCGCAGATGCGCCGCGTCGCGGAGCGGATCGCGTCATGGCGGATGATGGAGGCAAAACCGCCGGACAGAAACGCCCTTCTGTCCGACCGGCTGCGGGCGAGCAGGAGGTTGTCAGAGAGGGGCATGGCCGAAACCGCCGCATGGCCGTGGCGCTCCTCCGGCACGAAGCCCGCGCCAAGCAGGCGACGGCCGTTGATGCCGATATTGCCGACGGCCTTGCCACGAATGCGGATCGCATCGGCTTCCGCGACCGGGTATTCGCCCGACAAGGCATCGAAGAGCTCACCCTGCCCGTTGCCCGCGACACCCGCGATCGCCAGCACCTCGCCGGCCCGCACCTTCATCGAGACATTCCTGAGGGAAACGGCAAAAGGCGTGCGCGCCACGACGGACAGGTTGGCGACCTCGATACGGATGTCCCCCAGGGCCGCCCCTTCGTCCCGATGCACTTCGGCGACGTCCGAGCCAACCATCATGCGGGCAAGCGAGGCGGGCGTTTCCTGCCCGGGATCGCAAGCACCGGTGACCTTGCCATGCCGCAGCACGGTCGCGCGGTCGCAGATGCGCCGCACTTCCTCCAGCCTGTGGCTGATATAGAGAACCGACCGGCCCTCTGCCTTCAGCTTGAAAAGCGTCTCAAAGAGTCGATCGGCTTCCTGCGGGGTCAGGACCGATGTCGGCTCGTCGAGGATGATCAGCTTCGGATTCTGCAGAAGCGCCCGCACGATCTCGATACGCTGACGTTCGCCGACCGACAGGTCCGCCACATGCGCCTTGGGATCGAGCGGCAGGCCATATGCCTTCGAGAGCGATGCCGCCTCGTCGGATATCTTCGCCAGCGAAATCCCGGGGTCGAGCGAAAGCGCGATGTTTTCCGCCACCGTCAGCGCTTCGAACAGCGAAAAATGCTGGAACACCATGCCGATGCCGAGGCGGCGGGCCTCGCCGGGCGAACCGATCGCCACCGGCATGCCCTCCCACACGATCTGGCCGGCGCTTGGCTGCAGCACGCCGAAGAGCATCTTCACCAAGGTGGATTTGCCCGCGCCATTTTCACCGAGAAGCGCATGGATTTCACCCGGCGCGATATCGAGGTCGATCGCGTTGCAGGCGGCGAAGCTGCCGAAAAGCTTGGTCAGACTTCGAACCGACAGAAGCGGAAGGGCTTCCGGACCTTCGGATAACGTCACTGAACCCCCTGTTTGCACCTGTTCCCGCCTTCTCTTGAGGCTTTTGGCGTGGCGGCACATTTGTTTTCGAACTTTTCCCGGACCCGAAAGTCAGGATGTTCGATTTGTCATATTGATACCGTTTTTGCTGCTTTGCACAACATCAAAGAAACAGAGCCGAAGCAATGCCCCGCTATTTTCCGAGATCGGGAAAAAGCTGCAGCACCGCGCCGATGCAATAGAGGTAGAGACCGCTCGCGATGACGCCCCAGATGACCCAGTCCGGGGTCGTGAAATGCAGGAGCAGCGAATATCCGCCAAGCGCGCACCAGAGAAGGCAGATCGCGAGATTGAACGGCCTCAGACGCTTGACACGCACCGGATGCAGGAAATTGATCGGCAGGAAAGTCAGGATCACCGACACGGAGACGATGATCAGGGCCGTCAGCGCACTCGCATCGATGACGAAAAGCGTGAAAATCACCATATTCCAGACGACCGGGAAGCCGGAGAAGAAATATTCCTCCGTCTTCATGCCCGTATCGGCATAATATACGGCGCTGGAGACCACGATCGCGCCGGCAGCGAAGAAAGACCATGGCTCGCCGATCATGCCGCTCTGGTAGAGTGCGAAGGCCGGCAGCAAGACATAGGTCACATAGTCGATGATATTGTCCAGCGTGTCGCCGGACCAATTGGGCAGCACTTCCTTGACCTGCACCTTGCGGGCGATCGGACCGTCGATCCCGTCGACGAGAAGCGCCAGTCCCAGCCACCAGAACATGTCGACGAAACGATGCTCGGCCGCCGCCACGACGCCGAGGAAAGCGAGGAATGAACCCGAGGCCGTCAGAAGATGGACCGAAAAGGCGCGGATTTCCGCATAGGGAACTTTCCGATAGTTGAAGATTCGTCTGATCACACGTCAGTCCCGCATTGCCCTGTCCCGGCAAGGTATGCGGCCAATCATTGGCCTTTGCAACCGGCTCGGGGTGCTCTACACGGGATAAAGCCTTGTTTTTCTATGCTGCGCTGCCATACCGCATGGATATGCGCGCGTTGGCGCTCTAGATAGTTTTCACGGATATTGTCGAACCAGGACGACGGACATGCAGCATTTCGAGATTGCCGTGGTGGGCGGAGGGCTTGCCGGATCGATCGCGGCGCTGGCGCTGGCGCGTGCCGGCCGCAAGGTCGCGCTAATTGCTCCCTCGCCCGAAAAAGCCGACGACCGCACCACGGCGCTGATGGACCAGTCGATCCGCTTTCTGGAACGGCTCGGCGTCTGGGACGACATTGCGCCGTCTGCCGCAGCGCTTTCCATCATGCAGATCATCGACGGTACGAAGCGGCTGCTCAGAGCGCCGACGGCGCAATTCCGGGCGCAGGATGTCGGGCTCTATGCCTTCGGATACAACATTCCGAACAAGGCATTGTCCGGGACGCTGGCCGCCGCCGTTGCCGCGGAACCCAATATCATCAAGATCGAACAGAGCGTCGAAACGCTGGACTATTCCTCAGAACGGGCCGCCATCACGCTTTCCGATGGCTCGATCGTCACGGTCGACTTCGTGGTGGGAGCGGACGGACGAAAATCCAGGACCCGGGATGCGGCCGGCATCGGCGTACGCCAATGGTCCTATCCGCAATCCGCCGTGGTCCTGAATTTCGCCCACACGCTGCCGCACGCCAACATTTCCACCGAATTCCACACGGAAAGCGGGCCTTTCACGCAGGTTCCCCTTCCCGGATCGCGCTCCAGCCTCGTGTGGGTGGTGAAACCGCAGGAAGCGGAGCGGCTGCTCGGACTTCCCCTTGAGGCGCTGTCGCGGGCCGTCGAAGATCGCATGCAGTCGATGCTCGGCAGGGTGACCATCGAGGGCATGCCACAGGTCTGGCCCCTTTCCAGCCTGATGGCCGACCGGTTCGGCAAGGGCCGGATGGCGCTGATCGGCGAGGCCGCCCATGCCTTCCCGCCAATCGGCGCCCAGGGTCTCAACCTGTCGCTCCGCGACGTGATCGCGCTTACCGAGCTTCTCGCTCCCACGGGCGACCGGCCAATCCCGGCCGATGCAGGCGACCGCTTCAACCACCGCCGCCGGCCCGACGTCATGAGCCGGACCTTGAGCGTCGACATCCTGAATCGTTCGCTGCTATCGGATTTCCTGCCCGTGCAGATGCTGCGGTCGGCGGGACTGCACATCCTCGGCAGCGTACCGCCGTTGCGCAATCTGCTGATGCGCGAGGGAATCGAGCCCGGACGCGGCCTGCGCGCCGTCGCCGATGCCCTACGGAACGAGATCCGGCGGTAGGATTCCCGAATTGATCAGGTAAAGCAGCACCGGCAGCGTCAGCACCGACAGCAAGGTGATGATCAGGATGCTCGCCGACGCCCTCTCCTGCCAGACATGGTACTGCTGGCTGATGACGAAGACGTTCGTCGCGGTGGGCAGGGCCGAGAGCAACATCGCCGAATAGATCCATACGGGATCGAAATTGCCGATCAGCGACAGAACCGCATAGGTGGTCAGCGGCAGGACCACCAGCTTGAAGACCGCGATATAGCCGATCTCCACCGGCACGCGCCTGAGCGGCCGAAGCGCCAGCGTGACCCCCATCGCGAAGAGCGCGCAGGGTGCCGCCGCCTGGGCCAGATAGTCGATCAGCCTCTGGAACGCCTCCGGCGGCCGGATCGCAAGGGCGGCGAAGCAGAAGCCGAGCGCCGTCGAAATGATGAACGGATGCAGGGCCACTTTTCGGGCGATATCGGCGACGACCTCGGCGACGGGGCGTTTGTCGCCGCCGGTGATCACCATCATCGCCGGAGCGACGATGAAATGCGCAGCGTTCTCGAAACAGACGATCAGCGCCACCGGCACGGCCGCCGCCTCGCCGAAAGCGAGCAGCGCCAGGCCTGGCCCCATATAGCCGATATTGCCGTAGGAGCCGGCAAACGACTGGATCGTGCAATCCGCGAAGGAATTTCGGCGGATGAAAAAACCGATCAGGAAAATCAGCAGAAAGATCAGGTAGGTCGCGCCGATCTCGCCGAAAATGAAGTCGGCCCTCTTCAGCTGTTCGACCGGCGTACGCGAGACGAGCTTGAAGAACAGGGCCGGAAGCGCCGCGAAGATGATAAACGTATTCATCCAGCCAAGCGCTTCGGCGGGTTGCCCGGTGGCCTTGGCGGCAAGATAACCGATGAGGATCAGCCCGAAGAAGGGCAGCAGCAATGCTATGACGTCGGCCATCTTTTCCTTGCCCGGAGCGGGCTGCGTTGGAAGACGCCTTTCGTTAGCCGATTTGCGTGAGGATTGGAAAGGTCTGCTGGAACCAGATCGCCGCGGAACTGACGAAGCCGAAGATGAAGGCAAGACCGGTCAGGATGAGGAAGATGCCCATCACTTTCTCGACCGCGCCGAGATGCCTGCGAAAACGCGTCAGGAACCGCATGAATGCGCCCGAGAAACCGGCGGCGATCCAGAATGGAACGGCGAGCCCGAGCGAATAGATAGCGAGCAGCATGGCGCCCTCGCCCACCGTATCGCGCGACGCGGCGACGCCGAGGATGGCGCCGAGCACGGGACCGATGCACGGCGTCCAGCCGAAAGCGAAGGCGAGCCCCATGATATAGGCGCCGGAGAGCGTTGCCGGCTGTCCGCCACCCTGGAAACGGGCCTCGCGGGCCAGAAGACCGATCCGGAAGACGCCCAGGAAGTTCAGGCCCATGACGATGATGATCAGGCCGCCGATCTTCGAAAGAAGATCGAGATGCTGGCGAAGCAAAACGCCGATCGTCGAAGCCCCGGCCCCCAGCGCCACGAAGACGGTCGCAAACCCCAGCGTGAAGAACAGCGCCGACAGGAGCACCGCACGGCGGGTTCCGCCACTCGCTTCGATGGCGGCGACATTGCCGCCGCGGAACTGCTCGACCGAAATACCCGCCATATAACAAAGATAGGGCGGCACGAGGGGCAGCACGCAAGGCGACAGAAAAGACAGAGCGCCGGCGAAAAGCGCGCTCAGCAGGGATATTTCGGCAATCGACACATGTGGCTCCGACCGGCAGGCCTTTCGAGGCCCGTATCTTCCGCCTCAGGTAACGGCTCAAGGCGGCGAATGCCAATCACCTTTTCGCATGATGACGGAAAAGCGGCAAGAAGCCGCATTTTTGCTATCGACACGGGTTGACCGCAAGGGGTCACCTGCATATGTTCCGCGCACTTTCAGGGACGCGTCTCGGCGCACCACGGGAGAGCGTAGCTCAGCCGGTAGAGCAACTGACTTTTAATCAGTAGGTCATGGGTTCGAGCCCCATCGCTCTCACCATAAAACCAATCGGTTAGGTGAGAATTTGGAACAGGCATGGAGCTGACTTTAGTCCCAAGAAGTTCCACGCGTTCTCACCATCTTAAAAATTCTTCATCTTTCCCGCCGGGTTCCAATCATTACGGATCTGTCAGGTTCCTTGCAGTGATACACGGGGGCAGGTGGATGCGGGAACCTCCCCTAACCAATTGAAAAACAAGATATCCTTGAAATCATAAATGAGCCGGAATTGGGGAATTTGGCCGAAATTCGGCAAATCACCGCCTTGGAACCTTATCTATTATTAAGCTGACCTCCGGCCCCGGCGGGCGTATTCCTATTGCCAAGCAGAATGCTGCCGGCGAGAGGTTCTTTCCCCGGCAGTTCCCCATTCTCCCGCCCGGCCGGCACCCTGCCCGGTCGGGTTCGCTGGACAGCCTGCCGATCGAGTTCGATCTCCGGGCGTTCGGGCTTCCTGAAGGGTCGGCCTCGCCCTGATGCCCATTCTTCGGCTGCACCAGATTCGAATCACCGATCCCCCGCGGAGATTGCTTCGCGGCATGATCTTCTTCGTTCTGCGGAAAGTCGCAATGCAGCCGCAGCGACAGATCGAAAGGAAACCAAGATGCCCAATATCCTTCGCAGACACCGTATCGCGGCGCTTCTTGGAGCCGCCATCGTCGCCGCTCCCCTGACCGCGCCTGTCATTATGGGAATCAATGCCGCCCATGCCGCTTCGGATATCGGGTCCGTTCCCGGGATCGTCGCCCCCGGCGGCTCCTTCGCGCCGGTCGTTGCGGCCGACAAACCGGCGGTGGTCACGATCACCACGACGATGAAGCCGCAAAACGTCAGTTCCGACGACAGCTCGCCCTTCGGTGACGATTCACCCTTCGACGAGCAGTTCCGGCAATTTTTCGGCCAGCAGGGCATTCCGATCCCGCGCCAGATGCCACAGCAGCGACAGACCCCGCGCGCCGAAGCCCTGGGTTCCGGTTTCGTTATTACCACCGACGGCTATATCGTCACCAACAACCATGTGATCGACAACGCCACGAGCATCAAGGTGACGCTCGACGACGGCACGGAACTGCCGGCCAAGCTGATCGGCGCCGACCCGAAATCCGATCTCGCCGTCATCAAGATCGCGCCGAACAAGCCCCTCGCCACGATTGCCTGGGGCGATTCGGACAAGCTCAAGGCCGGCGACCAGATTCTTGCGATCGGCAACCCGTTCGGCATCGGCACGACGGTCACGGCCGGCATCGTATCCGCTCGCGGGCGCGATCTGCACAGCGGCCCCTATGACGATTTCATCCAGATCGACGCGCCGATCAATCACGGCAATTCCGGCGGGCCGCTGGTCGATGTCGAAGGCAAGGTGGTCGGCATCAATACCGCGATCTATTCTCCGAACGGCGGCAGCGTCGGCGTCGGTTTCGCCATTCCGTCCGACCAGGCGCAGCAGGTCGTCGCCAAGCTGATGAAGGACGGCTCGATCGCGCACGGTTTCATCGGCGTGCAAATCCAGCCGGTGACGGCGGATGTCGCAAGCGCCATCGGCCTCGACAAGCCGGAAGGCGCACTGGTCGCCAATGTAAGCGACAATACGCCCTCAGCCCGGGCGGGCGTCGAAACCGGCGACGTCATCACGGCGCTTGGCGGTCAGGCCGTGAAGTCCCCAAGGGACCTTTCGCGCATGGTCGCCGATCTCGCGCCCGGCACCAGCGAGAACCTGACCGTTTGGCGCCAGGGCCAGAGCAAGGAGTTGAGCATCACCATAGGCGGCAACCAGGATGGCCAGAAACAGGCCTCCGCCGACAAGGGTGAACACTCAAGCCCGGCCGCGCAGCGCATACCGACGATCGGAGTGGGTCTTGCCGATATCACACCGGATGTCAGGCAGGCTCTCAACCTGCCCCGCCGGGAAAGCGGCGCGGTGGTCGAGAGCGTGGCTCCCGACAAGCCGGCTGCCGACGCAGGCCTACAGCCGGGAGACGTGATCATTTCGGTCAATCGGCAGGCGGTGAAATCGGCCAGGGAGGCCAAGGCAGCCGTCGCGGAGGCCGGGAAAACAGGCCGCAAGTCGGTCCTGCTTCTTATCCAGAGAGGCGACAACCAGACTTTCGTGGCGGTTCCCTTCTCGGTCAGCTAAGCGGACCGAAGCCGGATCGGCACGTCGGATGCGCCCGCTCTTTCGGGCGCATCCGACGCGGGTTGTGAACGATTATCACGTTCTCTTGAAACCCATCGGGGAACCTCCGTCGCGTCGTCGCCGTTGATGCGGCCCAAGGAGGTCCTGATGCGGATCATTTTTGTCATTCTCGTCGCCTCGGTGCTCAGTATCCTGGCATTCAAATACGCGGACCAGTCTCTCGGCGGTGCGGCGATCCTCGCATCCCCCTCGGAGCTTTCCTCAAACCATTGAGAGGTCCTCCGGCGGATCGTTCCATTGCAGCCCTTCCCGCTTGACCAATCTCCGGCCGCGATCATATTTTCCCGGTCCCATCCAGCCGAAATCGAGAGAGGGTCCCATGGCCAAGCCAAAGATTGCCATCATCATCACCAGCACGCGCGATGTCCGTTTCGGCGAAAAGCCGGCAAAATGGATTCATGAATCCGCCTCGCAACGCGAGGACATGGAATTCGAACTCGTGGACCTGCGGGATTTCCCGCTGCCGTTCTTCAACGAGAAGGCATCCAACGCGTGGGTCCCGACTGAAAACGAGGTCGGCCAGCGCTGGCAGAAGAAGGTCGCCGAGTTCGATGGCTACATCTTCATCGTCGCCGAATACAACCGGTCGATCACGGCCGTTCTGAAGAACGCCCTGGACTATGCCTACCCGGAATGGAACCGCAAGCCGGCAGCCGCCGTGGGCTACGGCAGCGTCGGCGGCGCCCGCGCGGTGGAGCATCTACGCAATATCGCCGTCGAGCTTCAGATGGTGCCGACCCGTCCGGGCGTTCATATCCAGGGCGCCGATTTTTTCGCGGCCTGGCAGCAGGGCAAGGACCTCAGGGAACTCGCCCATCTCGAACCCGGTGTGAAGACGATGCTCGACGATCTCGCCTGGTGGGCCTCGGCGCTGAAGACCGCCCGCGAAAAGGCCTGACCCTTCTCTTCACGAGAGGTTGATCCGAAGGTTCCGATCCCGGCTGGAACCTTCTGTTCCTTGGGAGGTTTCATGGCGATAAAGGAGTGATTGCCATGAACGCGCGAAACGCCCTGATCGCCCTGGGATCGGCCATCATGGGCGGCGTGATCGTCGCCCTTCTTGCGCACCCTGCCGGGCCGGCCGTGACCGGAAAGACGGATCGCCTCAGCGGTCCTCCGTCGGAAACGGCCTTTTTGCCGGAACGCTTCGGCGTTCCGGGCTCGACACAATAAGACCGTCGTCCTGAAAACTGCGAGCCGGTATCTTGCAAGAGATACCGGCTTTTTCTTGGGTATCGATCCCTCAAAGGCCTTCGACTGACGCGGATCAATGCGGGACTACCTTACCGATATTTAAGTTCCTCCTACACGCAATTCATGCCATTGGAACCAAAGAAGAATCCGCGCGGGATCACGTTTCCGGCCAATTTTTCCGGCAAAACGGCGCAACAGCTCGTACGGCCGATCCTGCATCATGATCGAGAGAAGGACACGACCTTGAACGTGCAGAAGACACCCGACCCGGCAGCAAAGACGAGCGGCACGCCCGATCTCGCCGCGATCATGGCCGCGTCGGGTGGTCGCAAGAAGCGCCGCTGGATCTTCTGGCCGGTGGCGGCCATCGTCCTTCTCGCCGCCGGAGCAGGCGCCTATACCTACTTCGGCAGCAGCGGGACCCGCTATACCTATACGACGCAGCCCGCAAAGCGGGGCGACCTGTCGGTCATCGTTACGGCAACGGGCTCCGTGCAGCCGACCGACCAGGTCGACATATCCAGCGAGCTTTCCGGTACGGTGCGCAAGGTCAATGTCAGCTATAACAGCGCGGTAAAGACCGGCGACGTGCTTGCCGAACTCGATACGAACAAGCAGGAGGCCGACGTCCAGAGCGCGCGGGCGCAGCTTGCCTCGGCAAAGGCGAACGTGCTCAAGGCCGAGGCGGAAGCCGCATCGGCGAAGAACACGCTCGACCGGCTCACCGGGCTTGTCAGCAACCGGATATCGAGCCAGCAGGAACTGGACGCGGCCAAATATACTTACGACGCCGCGATCGCCAGCAAAGCCATCAACGAAGCCTCCGTGCTGTCGGCCGAGGCCAATCTAAGGCTCGCGGAGGTCAATCTCTCGAAGCTCAAGATCGTTTCGCCGATCGACGGCGTCGTGCTCACCCGGGACGTGGACCCCGGCCAGACGGTCGCCTCCTCCCTCAATGCGCCGGTATTGTTCACCATCGCCGGCGACCTGAGGCATATGGAATTGCAGGTCGCGGTCGATGAGGCGGATGTCGGCCAGGTGAAGGAAGGCCAGATCGCCAAGTTTTCCGTCGACGCCTATCCCGACCGGAACTTTCCCGCCGCGATCGAGGCCGTGCGCTTCGCTTCCGAGACCGTCTCCAATGTCGTTACCTACAAGGCGATCCTCACGGTCGACAATGCCGACCTCCTGCTGCGCCCCGGCATGACGGCAACCGCGGACATCACCGTGCAGTCCGTTTCCGATTCGCTCATCGTGCCGAACGCCGCGCTGCGCTATTCGCCACCTGCGACCGCCGGCGGCAATCGCGGCAGTTTCCTCACCCGGCTTTTCGCCCCGCCCCGCCCTCCCGGCAGCCGCAGAAACGAGGCCTCGACCGGCGGCCGCGCCGTCTGGCTCCTGCAGGCGGGGGTGCCGACGCGCGTACAGGTGGAAACCGGTCCGACGGACGGGCAGTTCACGGTGCTGAAATCCGGCGGGATCAAGGAGGGCGACCAGCTGATCACGGATGCCGTTGCGCGGGCCAATTGAGAGGCGAGGCCATGACACTCCCTCCCCTCATCACGTTCAGGCAGGTCTCCAAGTTCTATGGCCGCGGCGAAGCGATGATCCGCGCTCTCGACCATATCGATCTCTCCATCTCGTCGGGTGAGTTCGTGGCGATCATGGGGCCGTCGGGCTCGGGCAAATCCACCGCGATGAACATCATCGGCGGCCTGGATGTTCCGTCCTCCGGAGAATACCTTTTCCAGGGCATACCGACCAGCCGCTTCGACCGTTCCCAATTGACGCTGCTGCGCCGCCATATGCTGGGCTTCGTCTTCCAGGGGTTCAACCTGCTTGCCCGGACGTCGGCCGTCGAGAATGTCGAACTGCCGCTCGTCTACCGTGGCATGGACCATCGCGAACGCCGGCGCCTTGCGCTTGCCGCGCTCGAACAGGTCGGCCTGAAAGGCCGCGAAAGCCATACGACCCAGGAGCTTTCAGGCGGCCAGCAGCAGCGCGTCGCGATCGCCCGCGCCATCGTTACAAGTCCGGCTGTCCTGCTGGCGGACGAGCCGACCGGCAATCTCGACACGAAAACCAGCACGGAGATCATGGAACTGATTTCACGACTGAACCGTGAGAACGGCATCACCGTCATCATGGTCACGCATGAAGAGGATATCGCGGCCTACGGCAAGCGGCTGCTGCGCTTCGTGGACGGGCGCATCGCTTCGGATCAGGTGCAGGTCAGGGAGCCGGATCATGTTCTTTGAGACGGCGAAACTTGCCTGGCGTGCGATCAGCCGGAACATGCTGCGTTCCTTCCTGACCGTGCTCGGCGTCGTCATCGGCGTCGCGGCGGTGATCGCCATGGTCACGGTCGGCAACGGAACGACGGCGCGTGTCCAGAACGAGCTTTCGCGTCTCGGCACGAACACGCTTTTCGTTCGGCCCGGCCAATGGGGACCCGGACGGGCGAGCACGGAAGCCAAGCGCTTCAACGACAAGGATGTGAAGGCGATCCAGAGCCAGGTAAGCGGCTTGCGGGCCGTCGCGCCCGTGAACCGCGGCACGGCAACCGTCATTGCCGGAGGCGCCAATCATTCGAGCTCGGTCATCGGCACGACCAACGACTATCTTGTCGCCCAGGACTGGGACCTGTCGCTCGGCCGCGACTTCCTGCCGAACGAGGACCGCGGCAGCCAGGCCGCCTGCATCATCGGCGAGACCGTGCGCAAGGAGCTTTTTGGCGCGGCCAATCCGGTCGGCCAGAACATCCGCGTCAGCAACGTCGCCTGCCCGGTCGTCGGCGTGCTCGCCGTCAAGGGGCAATCGGGCATGGGCGACGACCAGGACGACACTGTCATCATGCCGCTGAAGCTGCATCAGCGCCGGATCGGGGGGACGACCACGATCAGCAGCATCATTCTCTCGGCCCAGGACGGCGTTGCGACATCGAAGGTTCAGTCGGATGTGGAAAGCCTGCTGCGGGAGAGGCGCCGCATCGCAATCGGGCGCGACGACGATTTTTCGGTCAACGACATGTCGCAGATCGCCGCCGCGATGACCGGCACGACGGTGCTGCTGACCGGACTGCTCGGCGCTGTCGCCGCCGTCAGCCTGCTCGTCGGGGGCATCGGCATCATGAATATCATGCTCGTGTCAGTGACGGAGCGGACGCGCGAGATCGGTATCCGGCTGGCGATCGGGGCATTGGAGCGACAGGTTCTCACCCAGTTCCTCGTCGAGGCGGTCATGCTGTCGATCTTCGGCGGCGTAACGGGGATTTTGACCGGACTCGCCCTCGCCTTCGGCGTGGTCAGCTATCTCCAGGTGCCCTTCGTGGCAAGTCCGACGATCATCGTGCTTGCATTTGCCTTCTCGGCAGCGATCGGCATGGTTTTCGGTTATTTCCCCGCCCGCCGCGCGGCGCAGCTCAACCCGATCGAAGCGCTTCGGCACGAATAAGATTGTCGGGCGGGCTTCAGGTCCGGGCGGCCTAGACTGCCGACCAGTGCACGCTTCCCATGGCGAATCCTGCCAATTGGGATAATGTGATATATCAGCGTGCCTTGCCATTCCAGATGCGACATGCCACGCTCTGATATATCAGGGAGGAGACGAGATATGGCATCCGACGTGGAGCCCCTCAGCCGGCAAGCCTACCGGCGGCTGGAGAACCTGATCGTCACGCTGAAGCTGGCGCCCGGCGCTCCGGTGACGGAAAAACAGCTTATCGGACTTGCCGGCCAGGGACGGACGCCGGTCCGAGAGGCGATTCAAAAGCTCGAATGGCAGGGTTTGATCCGTGTGAGACCGCGCGTCGGACTGCAGATCACCGAGATCGTCGCCACCGACCATGACAGCATCATGCAGGTGCGCCGGCAGCTCGAACCACTTGCAGCGGCGCTGGTGGCGGAACATGCGGCCGAGGAGCAGCGCGTCGCGCTGGTGGACTGCGCCAAAGCCATGAACGCCACAGCCGTGACGGGCGACATCCCCGGCTTTCTCGATGCAGACAAGCGTTTCGACGATATTTTCGAAGAAGCCTGTCCCAACCGCTTCCTCACTGCGGCGCTTGCGCCGCTTCAGACGCATTCACGCAGACTGTGGTTCTCGAAGGCTTCCGTCGACCAGATGGACCTGTCCGTCACGCGGCATGTCGCGGTCATCCGTGCCATACAGGCGAGCGACGCAGAAGGAGCGCGAAAAGCGATGGAAACGCTGCTCGCCTATCTTGAAAACTCCTGAGTGGAATCAAACGTGCGCGTCGGCTTCGCGCTGTTTTGCAAGGGCTGCCAGATCGGCGGGCTTCAGCTCGACCGACTCGCCGCAACCGCAGGCGGATGTCTGGTTCGGGTTCACGAAGGTAAAGCCCGACCGCATCTTGGTGACTTCGAAATCCATCTGCGTGCCGAGGAGGTAGAGAACCGCCGAAGGCTCGACCCACACCTTTGCGCCATCCCGCTCGACCAGGTCGTCCTTGGCGTTCGGTTCCGTGACGAGATCGACGGTATATTCCATGCCTGCGCAACCGCCCTTCTTGATCCCGACGCGGATGCCCCTGGCATCCGGTCCGGAGCCCGCGACGATCTGCTTGATGCGGGTCGCGGCTGCATCGGTCATCGTCATTATTGCGAAGCCCATGGGCTTTTCTCCTCTGGCATCGACCCGGAAAGCGGAAGCCGGTTTTCGGATAATCCGATGCCCATCAAATACGTCCGGGTTCAAGGTCCGACGTTTCGTGATTCAAATGTAATGCCCGCGTGTTAAGCGATCAATACCAGCCAACCGCGACGCGGGCTTCCTCAGACATGCGATCCGGCGTCCATGGCGGATCGAAGGTCATTTCCACCTCGACGCCCGACACGCCTTCCACGGCGCCGACGGCATTTTCAACCCAGCCCGGCATCTCGCCCGCGACCGGGCAGCCGGGAGCCGTCAGCGTCATGACGACCTTCACCATGCGGTCGTCTTCGATATCGATCTTGTAGACGAGTCCGAGTTCGAAAATATCCGCCGGTATTTCGGGGTCGTAGACCGTTTTCAATGCCCCGACGATATCGTCGCTCAGGCGCGCCAGTTCATCGGCCGGGATAGCGGATTGGATGATCCCTTCGCGGGCGTCCCATTCGGTTGCGGTTTCTTCGACAGCCATGACGAATCCTCAGGCAAAGAAATTGCGCGCGTATTCCAGCGCATCGGCCAGCGCGTCCACTTCGGCGCGGGTATTATACATGCCGAACGATGCCCGGCATGTGGAAGTTACGCCGAAGCGTTTCAAGAGCGGCATGGCGCAGTGCGTGCCGGCACGGACCGCGACGCCGCGACGATCGATGACCATGGACACGTCATGGGCGTGGATTCCGGCAAGCTCGAAGGAGAAGATGCCCCCCTTCCCCGGCGCATTGCCAAAAATGCGCAACGAATTGATCGAACGAAGCCTTTCGGCGGCATAGGCGGCAAGATCCGCCTCGTGGCGGGCGATAGCCTCCCGGCCGATCTTGTCCATATAATCCAGCGCATAACCAAGACCGATCGCCTGGACGATCGGCGGCGTGCCGGCCTCGAAACGATGCGGCGGATCGTTGTAGGTGACGATGTCCTCCGCCACTTCGAAGATCATCTCGCCGCCGCCCTGGAACGGCCGCATCTCACGCAGGCGATCCATCTTGCCGTAGAGCACGCCGATACCGGACGGACCGTAGAGCTTGTGGCCGGTCATCACATACCAGTCGCAGTCGATGTCACGGACGTCGACCGGCATGTGCACGGCCCCCTGGCTGCCGTCGATCAGGACCGGAATGCCGCGCTCATGGGCGATCCGGCACACGTCCTTCACCGGCACGATCGTACCGAGCGCGTTGGACATATGGGTGATGGCGACGAGCTTGGTCTTCTCGGTCAGGCTCTTCTCGAAGTCCTCGATGTGGAACGCCCCGTCGTCATCGACCGGCACCCAGACGAGCCTGGCGCCCTGCCGCTCACGGATGAAATGCCAGGGAACGATATTGGAATGATGCTCCATGATGGTGACGACGATCTCGTCGCCCTCACCGATCCTCGGCATGCCCCAGCCGTAAGCGACCGTGTTGATCGCTTCCGTCGAGTTTTTCGTGAAGACGATTTCGTCGACCGACCCTGCATTCAGGAAACGGCGCACCTTTTCGCGCGCCGCTTCATAAGCCTCCGTCGCGGCATTCGAGAGGAAATGCAGGCCGCGGTGGACATTGGCATATTCATGCGCATAGGCGTGACCGATGGCGTCGATCACGACCTGCGGCTTCTGTGCCGAGGCGCCGTTGTCCAGATAGACCAGCGGCTTACCATGCACCATGGTCGACAGGATCGGAAAATCCCGCCTTATGGCTTCCACGTCATAGGCCGTCGCCGGGTTGCCCTGGTCCATGTCAGGCATGCCTTTCAAGCCAGGCCGAGATGATGCCTTCCAGCGCCTCGACCAGCTTCTCTTCCTCGATCTCCTCGACGATCTCCGCCACGAAGGCATTGACCAGCATCGCCCGCGCCCTGCTCTCCGGAACGCCGCGCGCCATCAGATAGAAAAGATGGTTGCGGTCGATATCGGTAACCGTCGCCCCATGGCCGCAGACCACGTCATCGGCAAAGATTTCGAGTTCGGGCTTGGCCGAGAAATCGCCGTTGTCCGAGAGAAGCAAGGTATTGCAGGCCATCTTGGCGTCCGTCTTCTGGGCGTCCGGCGCAACCCGGATCATCCCCTGGAAGGCGCCGCTGGCGCGGTCGAAGACGACGTTGCGGATGATCTCCGTCGAATTGGTATGCGGCACGTTGTGACCGAGCACCAGCGTCACATCGGTGTGGCTTTCGCCACCAAGCAAATTGACGCCGCGCAACGTCAGTTCCGCGCCTTCCCCTTCCACATCGATGCGCAATTCCTGGCGGACCAGCTTGCCGCCGGCATTGACGACGAAAAGCCTGAGTTTCGCCTCCGCGCCGAGCCTGACACGGATCTGGCCGAGATGCGTATCGGAAGCGCCCTGCTGCTGGAGAATGACCCAGGTGATCTCCGCTCCGTCCTCCAGCACAATATCACTGATCGAGGACACGAACGCCGCACCATCCGTCGCCGGCTGGTGACGTTCGATGACCGTCGCCTTGGATGCGGCTCCGAAGGAGACCGGGAAACGCGTATGGATCTGCCCCGCGGCATGCAACGCCTGCAGTTCGATCGGCGCCTCGATTTCGGCCTCAGCCGGTATGGCAAGCGCAAAACCGTCACACACGAAACTGCCGTTGATGCGACCGATCGCGTCGTCCCTGTCCAGCGCCGTCAGGCCGGCGACCGCCGAGCCGTCCGCGAGCTGGTCCTTGAAAGGCACGACCTCGACGCCATCGACGGAGGCCTTCGCATCGGCCTCTCCCTGCAGGACCGGGAGAACGACGGAGCCCTCGATGAGCGGCGCAACGGGATCGATCATCCCGACCGGCGCGGCCTCGGGGATAGTCCGCAGCAAGGTCCTCAGGTCCGTATAGTGCCAGGCCTCTATGCGGCGGGTCGGGAAACCGGCCTTCTTCAGATCGTCCAGAAGCCGGTCGCGGGTGCCGATCACGGCTCCGTTGCCCGGCAATTCACCGATCTGCGCGCCAAAGGCCTCGACCAGGGCGGCCTCCGCGGCGGTCAGCCGGCCAACGGTCTGGTTTGTCGTCTGCATGTTCATGACAACATCCTTCCTGCCGGTTTTCAGGCCGCTTCCCCGATGATGTCGGCATAGCCGTTCTCTTCCAGCTCAAGCGCAAGCGCCTTGTCGCCGGAGCGGATAATCTGGCCCTTGTAGAGGACATGCACGCTGTCCGGCACGATGTAATCGAGCAGGCGCTGGTAGTGGGTGATGACGATCACCGCGCGATCCGGCGACTTCAGCGCATTGACGCCGTCGGCAACGATCTTCAGCGCGTCGATGTCGAGGCCGGAATCGGTCTCGTCAAGGATGCAAAGTTTCGGTTCGAGCAGCGCCATCTGCAGGATCTCGGCGCGCTTCTTCTCACCGCCGGAGAAGCCGACGTTGAGCGGGCGGCGCAGCATGGCCTGGTCGATCTTCAGCTTTTCGGCGGCTTCCTTGACGCGCCGGATGAATTCCGGTGTCGTCAGTTCGGCTTCGCCCCGCGCCTTGCGCTGCTCGTTCATCGCCACTTTGAGGAACTGCATGGTCGCGACGCCGGGAATTTCGACCGGGTACTGGAAGGCGAGGAAGATGCCCTTCGCGGCGCGCTCCGCCGGATCGAGCTCCAGGATGCTCTCGCCGTTATAGAGGATGTCACCCTCGGTGACTTCATAGTCCTCGCGACCGGAGAGGATGTAGGAGAGCGTCGACTTGCCGGAACCGTTCGGCCCCATGATGGCGGCAATCTCGCCGGGCTTCACGGTGAGGTTCAGGCCCCGGATGATCTCGGTGCCGTCTTCGGCGATACGGGCGTGCAGGTTCTTGATCTCAAGCATTTCGTTTCCTACTCATAGGGCGGGTTCAAGGGCCGCCCGATAGACTTTTGGACAGTGTGGTCCGTTCGATTTCCGTCATCCTCGGGCTTGTCCCGAGGATCTAAGCCCTCAGTTGCAGTTGCTCCACCCATCCGTATTTAGATGCGGGCGGTGGACATTCTCAATCTCGTCAATCCGCTCGTAGAGATCGCCCCAAATGGGGTTCAAACCTTCCATGAGCCTGATCTTCCATTCACGCAGATAGCGTTTCAGCGACTTCTCCCGCTGTATCGCCAGGACGATATTCGGATGGCTTTCAAACCAGACCAGATTTTTCGCCTTGTATCTCTGCGTAAACCCTTCCTGAATTGCGTTCCGGTGTTCCCGGATGCGACCATGCAGGTCACTCGTCACGCCGGTGTAGATCACGTCCCGCGGTTTGTCGGACATCATGTGGACGAAGCCACTCATCCCCTTGTCCCGCGACAGCAGATCCTCGGGACGAGCCCGAGGATGACGACGTGAAACCGGCTACCCCACACTGCCTTCCAGAGAAATCCCGATCAGCTTCTGGGCCTCGACGGCGAATTCCATCGGCAGTTCCTGGATGACTTCCTTGACGAAGCCGTTGACGATGAGGGCGATCGCTTCCTCTTCGGGAATACCGCGCTGCATGACATAGAACTTCTGGTCCTCGGAAATCTTCGACGTGGTCGCTTCGTGCTCCACCTTGGCCGAAGCGTTCTTCACGTCGATGTAAGGCACGGTGTGGGCACCGCACCTGTCGCCGATCAGCAGCGAGTCGCAGTTGGTGAAGTTGCGGGCGTTCTCGGCGCGACGATGCATCGAGACCTGACCGCGATAGGTGTTCTGCGACTTGCCGGCGGAAATGCCCTTGGAGATGATGCGGCTCGACGTGTTCTTGCCGAGATGGATCATCTTGGTGCCGCTGTCGACCTGCTGGTGGCCGTTGGAGACGGCGATCGAATAGAACTCGCCGCGGCTTTCATCGCCACGCAGGATGCAGCTCGGATATTTCCAGGTGATCGCCGAACCGGTCTCGACCTGGGTCCAGGAAATCTTCGAACGGGCGCCACGGCAATCGCCGCGCTTGGTGACGAAGTTGTAGATGCCGCCCTTGCCGTCCTTGTCGCCCGGGAACCAGTTCTGGACGGTCGAGTACTTGATCTCGGCGTCATCCAGCGCAACGAGCTCGACAACGGCGGCATGAAGCTGGTTCTCGTCGCGCTGCGGCGCGGTGCAGCCTTCGAGGTAGGAGACGTAGGCGCCCTCCTCGGCGATGATCAGCGTGCGCTCGAACTGGCCGGTGTTCTTCTCGTTGATGCGGAAATAGGTGGAGAGCTCCATCGGGCACCGGACGCCCTTCGGCACGAAGACAAAGGAGCCGTCGGTGAACACCGCGGAATTCAGCGTCGCATAGAAATTGTCGGAAGCGGGCACGACCGAGCCCAGGTACCTCTTGATGAGTTCGGGATGCTCGCGGATCGCCTCGGAGATCGACATGAAGATCACGCCGGCCTGCTGCAGTTCCTTCTTGAAGGTGGTGACGACCGAAACCGAATCGAAAACCGCATCGACGGCGACCTTGGACTTCTGCACGCCCGCGAGGATTTCCTGTTCCTTCAGCGGAATGCCGAGCTTTTCATAGGTTTTCAGGAGTTCCGGATCGACCTCGCCCAGCGACTTCGGGCCGGTGACGTTCTTCGGGGCGGCGTAATAATAGATGTCGTTGAAATCGATCTTCGGGTAATCGACGCGCGCCCAGGTCGGCTCTTCCATGGTGAGCCAGCGGCGATAGGCTTCCAGACGCCATTCCAGCATCCAGTCCGGCTCCTGCTTCTTGGCCGAAATAAAACGGATGATGTCTTCCGAAAGACCTTTGGGAGCCTTGTCCACTTCGATGATGGTCTCGAAGCCGTACTTGTATTGGTCGATATCGATCCGGCGGACCTGATCGACTGTTTCCTGGACAGCAGGCATATCATTCTCCAAATCTTGCCGGTTCAAATTCCGACAATTCTGTCATTATTCCAGGGGGACAAATTGCCTCCCCTATGTAGGCGCCAGAAGGCGGTTTTCACACCTTTTGGCAAGCGGAAATTTGTGTTTCCGCAAATTCGGCGACGGTCAGGCGGCCTCGCCCGCCAGTCTTCGACGCGCGGCAATCTTCGCGAAGGCGGCAAGCGCCCGCGAAATATCCTCGTCTGCGGTATCGGGACCGAGCGAAATCCGCAGGGCCCCGAGCTTCGGTTCGTGCCCCATCGCCGTCAGCACATGGCTGTCGCCGACTTTTCCCGAGGAGCAGGCGGAGCCGGCCGACAGAGCTATCCCTTCGAGGTCGAAGGCGATCTGTCCGGTCTCCGACTTCAGGCCGGGCAAGGTGAAGAAGCAGGTATTCGCCACACGCCCGACCGTTTCCCCGTGGACGATCACATCCGGCGCCGCCTGCCGCATGCCCGCTTCCAGCCGGTCCCGCAGAACGGCAATCGCGGCATTGCGCTCCCCGATGTTCTCAGACGCCGCTTCCGCCGCGGCTCCGAAACCGACGATCGCATGAAAATTCTCGGTACCGGAACGATGCCCCTTTTCCTGCCCGCCGCCGCGGACCAGCGGCTTCGGCATGAGCACCTCCCCGCGGGCGACCAGCGCGCCGACACCCTTCGGCCCGCCGATCTTGTGGGACGAGAGAATCAGGAAATCCGTATCCAGCGCATTGATGTCGACCGGAATGCGCCCGACGGCCTGGACGGCGTCCACCACCAGCAATCCGCCATGGAGACGAGCGATGGCCGCGGCCTCCGCCACCGGCTGGATGATGCCGGTCTCGTTGTTGACCAGCATGACGGCGAGCATCGGCAGGCCGGAATTGCGGTCATGGCCGGCAAGCAGGCTTCCGAGCGCGGCCAGATCGATGACACCCTGCCGGGTCACGGACACCTCGGTCACCTGCGCCGGATCGAAACGCCCGCCTTCGCGGATGGCCGGATGCTCGATCGCCGAGACGTAGAGCCGGCCGACGTTCAGCGGTGCGCGGCCCATGCGGAATTCCGCCGTCAGCACATGGTTGGCGGCTTCCGTTGCGCCGCTCACGAACGTCACATGCGCAGGTTCGGCGCCAACCAGTTGCGCCACCTGCCGGCGCGCCCTGTCGACAGCCGCGCGGGCCGCCCTGCCCTCACCATGGACGGACGAGGCATTTCCCGGCAATTCAAACGCTTCCAGCATGGCCGCACGGGCCGTCGCACTCAAAGGCGCGGTCGCGTTCCAGTCCAGATATATGCGGCCCATCGCCATTGCCTGATCGGTTTCCGTTTCTAGATAGCCATAAAATTTCACGCGGGCGGCGAAATCCTCATTTTAGTTGAAATTTCCGCCAGCCTTGCCTTATGAGACATCGCATCGGGCGTCTCGCGAAGGACGTCCAAAATTTCGAACGGTTCTAAACTGTGTTTTAGAAAAGCTGAGCGGCTTCGTCAAGTCAAACTCGACACGCTGACCGGTTTGGAACCTGAGCACATTGACCGGAGTACCGATGCCCGAAGTCATTTTCAACGGCCCCGCCGGCCGCCTGGAAGGTCGTTACCAGCCCTCCAAGGAAAAGAGCGCCCCGATCGCGATCATCCTGCACCCGCACCCGCAGTTCGGCGGCACGATGAACAACCAGATCGTCTACCAGCTTTTCTACATGTTCCAGAAGCGTGGCTTTACGACGCTGCGCTTCAACTTCCGCGGCATCGGGCGCAGCCAAGGCGAATTCGACCACGGCGCCGGCGAACTCTCGGATGCGGCATCCGCTCTGGATTGGGTGCAGAGCCTGCATCCCGATTCCAAGAGCTGTTGGGTCGCCGGCTATTCATTCGGCGCGTGGATCGGCATGCAGCTTCTGATGCGCCGCCCGGAAATCGAAGGTTTCATGTCGATCGCGCCGCAGCCGAACATCTACGATTTCTCCTTCCTGGCCCCCTGCCCCTCGTCCGGCCTCATCCTCAACGGAGACGCCGACAAGGTCGCGCCGGAGAAGGACGTGAACGGCCTCGTCGAAAAGCTGAAGACGCAGAAGGGCATCCTGATCACCCATCGTACCGTCGAAGGCGCCAACCACTTCTTCAACGGCCATGTGGAAGCCCTGATGGCGGAATGCGAGGATTATCTCGACCGCCGCCTCAATGGCGAACTGGTGCCGGAGCCCGCCGCCAAGCGCATCCGCTAGGGGCTCGCGATTATCGCTTTGGACGGCCGCTCCGGCGGCCGTTTTCATTTGACGGCTTTCACCTGTCCCGGCTCGGAAAAGCCGAAGTCGCGCGCCTGCCTCACGCGGTTCCGGCCGAAGCGTTTTGCTTCATAAAGTGCGCTGTCGGCGTCGCGCATGGCGTCGGTGTGATCGCTTCCGGGAGAGAGTTCCGCAACGCCGAAGCTGGCCGTGACGGTAAAGGAGGCCGGAAGTGCGCTCACGGTGATCCCCATCGTCCCGCCGCGCAACGCCTGGGCGAACAGCATCGCCATTTCCGCCGTCGTATTCGGCATGAAGATCGCGAACTCCTCGCCGCCGATGCGCCCGACAACGGCGCTTCTGGCGACGCTCGCCCTCAACAGGTCTCCGAAGGCGCGAATGACGAGATCGCCGCCGTGATGACCGTAGGTGTCGTTGATGCTCTTGAAGTGGTCGAGGTCGCAGATGATCACGGCATGCCGGGCTTTCGGCGCCGATGCAATGGCGACCCTCACCCCGTTTTCGAAACCGCGGCGGTTGGCCAGCCCCGAAAGCTCGTCCTTTTCCGAATTGCTTCGCTCGTCCGCCATGATTTCCAGAACGAGAACGGAAAGCAGCGTCAGGCCGACCGCTACGACGAGGATCGCCGTGGAACTCTGCGATATCAGGGCGTAATTCGTGTGAATGTAGTCCTTGGCCGTAGTCCCCGCCCCTGCGGCGATCGCAAGCCCGGCCTTCGCGGGGAAATGCAGGCCGGTTCCCAGAAGCAAGCCGCCCAGGACACGGTCGATCACGAGCCGGCGGGTCGACGAGAGGACGGCGATGGCGCTGCTCAGTACCACCAACGCGAAGGGAGCCTGATAGGAAAAGGCATGCAACGCGGTGCCGCGCGGCAGATCATAGATCAGGAGATCGATGACGATGCCGGCAGTCAGGACGCAACCCGCAAGCAGCAGATTGAGCTTTCGGCCGTAAAGTTCCCCCACGCCGCCTCGCAGCAGGATCATGCCGCCGAGCACGGTTGCGAAAGCGCAGATCGCCCAAAACCGGTCGGACTGCGTATAGGCGACAAGCAACTCGCCGATAGCTGAAAGCGAGGCAACGGCAAACCCGGCCGCGAACCAGAGGGCAGCCGTTCGCGAACGGCTGCGGGTCGACACAACCGCAAAGACCAGCGAAAAGGAAATGGCGATGACAAAATTCACCGCCAGGAAAAAGGCTGCCCCGTTCATCAACCCATCAATGCAGATCGCTGCACGCCATCTGCCTACCTGTTTCGAACGCGGATGTTAAAGCTGCACGGACAAGAAACCGTTAATCCCTGAATTGCCGTCCGCGATGAAGATACGTCCGGCATTGCGTCCGGCCGGATTGGGATGCCCGGCCGCCGCCGCAACCGCTTCATTCCTGTCGTTGATCCCTTTCAGCATCACTTTTGAAGTGATTGTGCGCAAAAACAGTGCTAGAGGCGCGACCACAGACCAAAACACATACCCTGCCAGAGATTGATCATGTCCAGGTTCAAGTCCGATTTTCTCCGCATCCTCGACGAGCGCGGCTTCATCCACCAGATCTCCGATCCCGAAGGTCTGGACAAGCTCGCAGCGACCAGCCGCATCAGCGGTTACGTCGGTTACGATGCGACGGCGACATCGATCCATATCGGCAACCTTATCACCGTGACGATGCTCTACTGGCTGCAGGAGACCGGCCACCAGGCGATCAGCCTCATGGGCGGCGGCACGTCCATGGTCGGCGACCCGTCCTTCCGCGACGACCAGCGCCAGCTCCTGACGCAGGAGAAGATCGCGTCGAATATCGAGAGTATCAAGAAGGTCTACTCCAACATTCTCCGCTACGACGGCCCCAATCCGGCCCTGATGGTCAACAATGCGGACTGGCTGATGAAGTTGAACTATGTCGAGTTCCTGCGCGACGTGGGCCGCCACTTCTCCGTCAATCGCATGCTCTCCTTCGACAGCGTCAAGCTGCGGCTCGACCGCGAACAATCGCTGTCGTTCCTCGAATTCAACTACATGATCATGCAGGGTTACGATTTCACCGAGCTCAACCGGCGCCACGGCACGGTGCTGCAGATGGGCGGATCGGACCAGTGGGGCAACATCATCAACGGCGTCGATCTTTCCCATCGCATGGGCGGCCCGCAGCTCTACGCCGTCACGACGCCGCTGCTGACCAAGTCGTCGGGGGAAAAGATGGGCAAGTCGGCGTCGGGCGCCGTCTGGCTGAACGGCGATCTCTTCAGCCCCTATGACTTCTGGCAGTACTGGCGCAACACCGAGGACGCCGACGTCACCCGCTTCCTGAAGATCTTCACGCGCCTGCCGCTCGACGAGATCGCCCGGCTCGGCGCGCTCGGCGGCTCCGAAATCAACGAGGCCAAGAAGGTTCTCGCCACGGAGGTGACGGCGATCGTTCACGGCCGGGCCGCCGCCGAGGCCGCCGCGGAGACGGCGCGCACGACTTTCGAGGAAGGCGGCCTTGCGGAGAACCTTCCGTCGGTCGATATCCCCTCCGCGGAACTCGACGCGGGTCTCGGCCTGTTGACGCTGATGGTGCGCGCCGGCCTTGCCGGTTCCAATGGCGAAGCGCGCCGGCATGTCCAGGGCGGCGCAGTGCGCATCAACGACAAACCGGTCGGCGACGAGCGGATGGCGATCGGCAGCGGCGAAGTCACCGCCGATGGCGTGATCAAGCTTTCACTTGGCAAGAAGAAGCACATTCTCGTGCGCCCGGCCTGACAGGAATTCAAAAGAGACCAATAAAAAGGCCGCTTTCGCGGCCTTTTTATTGGAACTCGAATATCTGCCGGAATATGCCCGGCGCGATGATCGACAGCGGATTGACCGTGAGCTTCGGCTTGTCGAACTGCCCTTCCATCTTGAAGGTGATGCCAAGCAGGCCGCGATCCCGGCCATTGCCGAGGATGGCGCCGATCAAAGGCAGTTCCCCGAACAGCCGGTTCAATCCATAGGCCGGCATGAACGTGCCGGTCATTTCCATATTGCCCTTCGCGTCGCGTACCAGTCCCTGGAAGGTTGCGCCGATCTGTTCGCCGCGCACCACGCCGTTCTCCACCAGCAGAGCCCCGCTGCGGTAAAGAAGGCTCGCATAACCCCGCTGGAACTTCGCGGACGTGACGTCGATATTGCGCTTCGTCGCGGAATTCAGGCTGCGGCCCTCCGTATCCTCGGTGGAGACCAGCGATTGAAGCTTCGATTCGTTGACCAGGGCGAAGCTGCGCAGATCGATCGACCCTGCCCAGGCATCGCCCTGCGCCTTGAGCCGCAGGTTCAGGAGACCACCGCGCATGTTGCCGTAGAGGTTCATGAAGCGGATCACGGCGCCGGCATCGCCGCTCGTCACGGAAATCATGTCGCCGCGGTTCATCTGGCTCACGACCGCCTGTCCGCTTTCGGTCACCGCTGAAAGGTCCGCCGCCGAGACGTCTCCGTTGCGGCTGGAAAACAGCAGCGACACATTGGACAGCACCTGGTCGTTGAAGCCCAGCACGCGGTCCAGCCTGGCGCGCACGACGGCGCTTCCCGAGTCACTGCCGCGACTGCCACCGCTGCTTCCGCCGCTTTCACGCGCCTTGAGCCTGGTGATGACAGGCCGCATGTCCACCACGGAGCCGGTCAACGAAATGTCGAAACTGCCCTTCGAGCGTTTCACGGCCACGGCGTAATTGTCGGCAGGCGAAAGCTGGACGTGCGAAAATTCCGCCGACGTCAACTCGTCGCCATTGAGCGACAGATTGCCACGCGCTCCGAAACCGTCACCGGCGAGATCGAAGTTGCGGATGCTGACACGCTGCCCGTCCTCCGAAAGCTCGAATTGCGCCTTGGCGGGAATCCCATTGCCCTTGGTCCAGCCAAGCCAGGGCACGGAGAGCGCGGCGCGGCTCAGATCCAGGGAGACGGCCTGCCTGCTTTCGTCGAGCCGCGTCAGCTGCGCGGAAACCGTTCCGTCGATTATTTCGGAAAGTCCGGGAGCCAATTTTTCGCGCTGATCGTTGTTGAGCACAGTCTTGATAACCCGCTCGCGCTTGACAGGCGACGCGGCATCGATCGGCTCGACAAGGGCGATGTCGGCCGGAACGTCGTCGATCGTCCCCTTGGCGGCAAGCCGCGCGGCCTGGGTATCGACGTCGAGAGTGCCGTTCAAGGAACCGACCTTGCGACCGGCGAATTCAGGGCCGATATCGACATCTCCAAGTTCGACATGGGCATTCCAGGTCGGCCTGGGCGGGTTGTGGGCGTTGATCAACCCCATGCGCGCCTTGAGGTCGACGCGCGCCTGACCGGAAAAGTCCTCGGGCTTGAAATCGGTCCCCTTGAGCGCGTTGATCGGGCGGAAGCTCACCAGTTCCGTCACCGCGTCCGCCGGTCCCTCCAGGTCCAGCGACAGCTCGGCCATCAATGGCTTGGCATAGGTCGAGGGAATGGAAAAACGGCCGCCGTCCACCGTGACGGACCGGCCGGACGGAAAGAACGAGCCGGCTCGGTCGACATCGACCTGCAGGAGCGCACCCGTCAGGTTGAAGCGGCCGTCGATATCGCGCAGCGGCGGTATGTCACCCGGAAGGTTGATGCGGGCATCGGCAAGGTCGAAGCCGATCTGCAATTCGTTCTGATCGAGCTCCATGGGAATGCCCGGTCCTTTCATCCGGCCTTCCGGGATGAAGACGGCGATGGAACCATTGGTCACGGTCCCGCCGAACAGGTTGCCCATGACCCATTCACGCGGCCTGCGCGCCATCCAGAAAGGCCAGAGCTGCTTGACCCCGGTCACCTGCATGTGCGGCAACCGCGCGCCGAAACTGATTTCCGGCGACTGATTGCCGAACCGGATCTTCAGCGAGCCGGCCATCTGGCCGAGAGGGCTGGAAACGCCCATTTCGTCGAACTGCAGCTCCCGTTCGGCGGCGAGATAACGGCCGTTCGCCTTGAGATCGAATTGCGCCGGCTGTTCGCCTTCCGTGGCTCCCACGGCCGTGCCGCCGCTGATCAGGAGATCCAGGCCGAAGCCGACGCGCCTGTCGTCCGGATCGAGCCTGCTCAGATCGATGACGGCGCCGGTGAAAGGCAGGATGGTGGGGCCGAAACGGGCTTCGGATTTCTGGAGTTCGATCGAGTTCTTGGCGAAATCGTAGACGATGTTGATGACGGCGCCGGTAAAGACCTGCTGGATGCCGTCGAAGTAGAAGTGCCCGGGAGACTGGCGAAGGGTCGCGGTGATGGCGGGCCTCGTCATCTCGCGCGACCGCGTGGCGGCCAGATCGAGGTCGAGCGAACCTTCGATGCCTTCACGCGGCGTGCCGTCCTCCGTTCTCTGCAGCAGGAACGGCGTCACCTCCAAACCGTTCAATCTGGCCGACAGGGACGTCGTGACACCCTCGACGGTTCTCGATGCGGCGGTCAGCACCGCCCTGCGGCCGTTGAGGCTGATCGTGCCGTTGATCTGCACGTCCCCCTCGACGCCTCGCGTCAGCTCGAGCGTGTCGACGAGAAGCGTGATCGGCTTCCGCCCGGGCGCCGCCGGCAACAGGATCTCGATGCCGGAAATGCTGACGGAACCGGTGCCCGTACGTTCGATGAGGCTGCGCGCCTCGTCGAGCCGCTGGAACGCCTGTTCGAGCAAGGCGGGCATGGCGTCGATGCGGACTTCCGACAGGGGTAGCGGATCGCCGGACGGGAGCTGCGCCGTGTCGAGACGGATATGTTCCGCCTCCATATGCTTGATGGATATGCGGCCACCGAGAAGCGCAAGGGGATCGATCGCCATGCGCATGGCGCCGGTACGGCTCAGATGTTCCCCCGTCGCCTGCTCGACCACATCGACATCGCGCGCTTCGAGCGCGAGGCGAAAGCCGGAATCGAAACGGATGGCCGTCGAACCGACCGTGGCGACGTAACGGGGACCGATGGCTTCGTTGAGTGCCTTCTGGGCGCGCGCGGAAAGCGTTCCGTCGACGGCGCCTCCCTCGATGGCGAAGACCGCGCTGCCGATCGCGAGCAGCACCAGCATGAGGAACAGCGCGGCCATCCTGCCGAATCGCTTCATCCCCGTCCGCGGCGGCGGGCAGTGGACAATGATCGGATCTTCTGCCTGCGCAGAGGGAAGCTCGTGGAGCGGAACGATGTCCTTCCGGTGGAAACTGACCCTTTCTCCGCGAATTTCCGCCATCAGGTTGATATCTGTCTTTCCATATTCGCGAATGATCTGGACCTAATCGCGGCCAGTATATACCGATTGCGGCGACAATCACTCAAGATACCGGCAAAAGAAAGGAAATCCATGCCCGATCTGGCCATTGGCGACATCGCTCCGGACTTTGCGCTTCCCCGTGACGGCGGCGGCACCGTGTCCCTGAATTCGTTCTCCGGCAAACCGGTCGTGCTCTATTTCTATCCGAAGGACGACACGACCGCCTGCACCAGGGAAGCGATCTCCTTCACAGGCCTGCTGCCGGAATTCGAAAAGGCCGGGGCTACGGTGATCGGCGTGTCTCCCGACAGCGTCAGGAAGCATGACAGGTTCGCGCAGAAGCACGGTCTTTCGGTCATCCTTGCCTCCGACGAGGATACGGCGCTTGCCAATCTCTACGGCGTCTGGAAGGAAAAGAGCATGTACGGCCGCACCTACATGGGCGTCGAGCGGACGACGTTCCTGATCGGCGGCGACGGGCGCATAGCCAAGATCTGGCCCAAGGTGAAGGTCGCCGGCCATGCCGAAGAGGTGCTGGACACTCTCAAGGCGTCCCGGAAATAGAGCATGGGCGGACATATTCGATGGCTGACACGTTTTCGATCCCATCGCTGAGAGGCGGCGCGACGGCAGCCATCCTTTCGGCAGACCTCGACGTGAAGACCCGGCTTGCGCAGGAGGCGGCCACGCGCTGGTTCGAGCGACGGCTGTCGCTGCGCTCTCCGCTGGACCCGCCGCTGCCGACACGTCCGGGCCGGCCGGAAAAGCCGGAACTCGTGCCGCCCAGGGCCGTCGAAAAACGGTCCCTTCATACGGTCAACGGCCGTATCGCGACGCTGCATGCGATCGCCCATATCGAGCTCAACGCCGTCGATCTGGCGCTCGATATCGTTGCCCGTTTCGCGACCGAGCCGGTGCCGAACTCCTTCTTCGACGGCTGGATGCAGGTTGCCTTCGAGGAAGCCAAGCATTTTCGCATGGTGCGCGCGCGGCTGAACGATCTCGGCGCCGACTACGGCGACATGCCGGCCCACGACGGATTGTGGCAGGCCGCCCATTCCACCCGCAACGACCTCACCGCGCGGCTCGCGGTCGTGCCGCTGATTCTCGAGGCTCGCGGCCTGGATGTGACACCCTCGCTGCAAGCCAAGATGCGCGAGACCGGCGATCTCGAAAGCGCGGCGATCCTCGACGTCATCTACAACGACGAAAAGGGCCATGTGGCGATCGGAGCAAAATGGTTCCGCTTCCTCTGCGCCCGCGAGCGCAAGGACCCGGCGGCTACTTTCCAGCAACTCGTGCGCGCCAATTTCCGCGGCTCGCTGAAAGCGCCCTTCAACGATATCGCGCGGGCGGAGGCCGGCCTTACGCCCTCCTTCTATCGCTCCCTGACCTCCACGAGCAGCGCCTGAAATAAGCATTCGTTAACCATAACCATGTGTAATCACCCCAATGGGACGACGACGATACGAGTCGCATCTCCGGGAGATTCACTGTGGCGAAGGGAACCGAAAACCGGGTATTTGGGAAGCGTGCGCCCCAGCACGTTCTCATCCTCGCCAGCGGCGAGAAGATCCGTCACATGACCGTCCGCCCCTGGATGGCGGCGCTTGCCTTCTGCTTCTTCGGCGTTTTTGCCATCGGCTATCTTGCCGCGACCTCCTACCTTGTCATCCGCGACGACCTGATCGGCGCCACGATGGCGCGGCAGGCCCGCATGCAGCACGACTACGAGGACCGGATTGCCGCGCTGCGCGCCCAGCTCGACCGCATTACCTCGCGCCAGCTCCTCAACCAGCAGGTGGTGGAGCAGAAGGTGGAGAAACTGCTCGAACAGCAGAACGCTCTTTTCGACCGGCACGGCAAGCTCGGCTCCCTGCTGAACCGTGCGGAAGAGTCAGGGTTGACCGCGCCGCCGACGCCCGCCCCCGCCTTCCAGCCGGTCGCCAAGGAGCGGCAGGCGTCGATTTCCGGTGGCGGCGGCCTGGAGGCCATCGACAAGCTGCTTTCCGGCCCGGTATCCGCAGCACCCCTCGACACCACAAGCGCCCTCGGTTACGCGCCGCTGCGCGAAAACACGGCTGACCGCGCCGATCGGGTCTTTTCGAAGGTGACGCTGTCGCTGAAGAACATCGAGAACGAGCAGCTCGCCAAGATCTCCAACCTGACGACCGGCGCCTCGGAGACGGCGGATGCGATCACCGCAATCCTCAAGCGCACCGGGGTGGACATCGCATCGGATTCCAGAACCGCGGGCAGCGCCGGCGAAGGCGTCGGCGGTCCGTATATGGAGCCGCAAGCCAGCGCCAGCATATTCGATACGTCGCTGGACGGCCTCGATGCCGCGCTGAGCCGGCTGGAAAGCGTTCGGGAAACGGCGCGAGACCTGCCTTTCGGCAATCCGGCGCCCGGTCATGAAATCACCAGCCGCTACGGCAACCGCATCGATCCCTTCCTCGGGCGGCTGGCACTGCATGCCGGCATCGATTTTCAGGCGGATACCGGCCAGGAGGTCAAGGCGACCGGGGCCGGCAAGGTGACCGCGGCGGGCCTCTCCGGCGGATACGGCAATATGGTCGAGATCGACCATGGCCAGGGCATCAGCACCCGCTACGGCCACATGTCCAAGGTGCTGGTCAGGGAAGGCGACACGGTGTCCGCCGGCGACGTCATCGGCCGCGCCGGCTCCACCGGCCGGTCCACCGGCCCGCATGTGCATTACGAGGTTCGCAGAGACGGCAATCCCGTCGATCCCGTTCATTTCCTCAATGCCGGTATGAAGCTCACGACCTACCTGAATTAGGCCGTTTTACTTGGCAAAAAACAATTCTTTGCCGCGATTACGGTAGCCAGGTTGTCCTTTTGACATCTTCATTCACCAACCCGGCGGTCAAATTGCCTGTTTTCCTTGACTTTCAAGCGTTTTGGTCCTATGTCGCGGGCCAGTTGTCGACCAGTCCCATGGCGACTTGCACAGTGTTCGCATAGAACCGGAACGGAAACAGAATTCCCTTTGACCACATTCGCTGATCTTGGCCTGAGCCAGAAAGTCTTATCCGCGGTCGCCGACGCGGGTTACACGAATCCCACACCTATTCAGGCAGGGGCAATTCCATACGCGCTGCAGCGCCGGGACATCTGCGGCATCGCCCAGACGGGAACCGGCAAGACGGCCTCTTTCGTTCTGCCGATGCTGACGCTTCTGGAAAAGGGCCGCGCACGCGCACGCATGCCGCGCACCCTCATCCTGGAGCCCACGCGCGAACTCGCCGCTCAGGTCGCGGAAAACTTCGACAAGTACGGCAAGAACCACAAGCTGAACGTCGCCCTGCTGATCGGCGGCGTCTCCTTCGAGGACCAGGACCGCAAGCTCGAGCGCGGCGCCGACGTGCTGATCGCGACGCCCGGCCGCCTGCTGGATCATTGCGAGCGCGGCAAGCTGCTGATGACCGGCGTCGAGATTCTCGTCATCGACGAAGCGGACCGCATGCTCGACATGGGCTTCATCCCGGATATCGAGCGGATCGCGAAGATGATCCCCTTCACCCGGCAGACGCTGTTCTTCTCGGCAACCATGCCGCCGGAAATCCAGAAGCTCGCCGACCGCTTCCTGCAGAACCCGGAACGCGTCGAAGTGGCCAAGCCTTCCTCGACGGCCAAGACCGTGACGCAGCGCCTCGTCGCGTCCCATTCCAAGGACTACGAGAAACGCGCCGTGCTGCGCGACCTCATCACCACACAGGACAACCTCAAGAACGCGATCATCTTCTGCAATCGCAAGAAGGACGTCTCCGAACTGTTCCGCTCGCTGGAGCGCCACGGCTTCTCGGTCGGCGCGCTGCATGGCGACATGGACCAGCGTTCGCGCATGACGATGCTCGCCAATTTCAAGGACGGCAATATCAAGCTGCTCGTGGCATCGGACGTCGCCGCCCGTGGCCTCGACATCCCCGACGTCAGCCATGTCTTCAATTTCGACGTCCCGATCCATTCGGAAGACTATGTGCACCGCATCGGCCGAACCGGCCGCGCCGGCCGCTCCGGGCGGGCGTTCACCATCGTCACCCGTGCCGACACGAAATATATGGACGCCATCGAGAAGCTGATCAGCGAGAAGATCGAGTGGCAGAGCGGCGATCTTTCCGCCCTGCCCGCACCGATGGAAAGTCACGACAATGAGCGTGGCCGCAGGGGTCGTGATCGTGATAAGGAGCGCGGCCGCGGCAAGCGGGGCGATTCGGGTCATAGGGCTGACACGAAAAAACAGGATAATCAGATCGAAGCCACAGAGGGCTTCGAGGAGTCGAAGGTGGAAAACGTGAGACCGGAGCGCAAGGCAGACAGGAAGCCGCAGAACAATGGCGGTAACCGTAACACGCGGCCGAGCCCCGCCAATGACGACAATCGCGACCGCCGCCGTCACCGCGACCATGACGACGGTCCGACCCCAGTCGGCTTCGGCGACGACATTCCTGCCTTCATGCTGATCGTCGCCAACGCCAAGGCCTGATTTTCCATGGCCAGGCCCGGCATCGACTTCCCAGGCGTCGGCGCTGGTCTGGTGATTCTGCGCGGCGATGGCAAGGTCCTGCTTTGCCGCCGCATGAACCCGCCGGAGGCAGGTTTCTGGAACATCGTCGGCGGCAAGGTCGACCTGATGGAACCTTCTTCGGAAGCCGCCCGCCGGGAAGCGGAAGAGGAAACGGGTCTCAAGATCGGAAAGGTCGATTTCCTCTGCCTGGCCGAGGAAATCATCGAAGCAGACCGGCAGCACTGGGTTTCCCTGATCTATATCACCCGCGATTTTACCGGCGAGCCGTCGCTTACCGAACCCGATAAGCTGTCGGAAATTGGCTGGTTCGACCTCAAGGCCCTGCCCCAGCCCCTTTCGGCCTTTTCAGCCAAGGCTTTCGCCCACCTCGCCGGATGAGCAAAACGAAAGCCGCCCCGGCGAACCGAAGCGGCTATCTTGATGAAATCATTTTGGTTTTATTTCCGGACGCGTTCCGCTCGATCGATTCGGCAACCCGCGTCCGCCAATACGAAGCGGATGATAAGCTTTCCTTAGTTTTCCGATCAAGATGCGAAATCTAGCACTGGAGGAATGATTCTTCAGATTTTCGAATTCGCCCGCATCGCCGCCTCGAACGCAAGCCGAACCCATTTCCGCATCTCGTCAGGATCGTCGAACGCCTCGTCCGGTATGGACCAGTAGGGCATGGGTACCGGCGTGCCCTTCTTGTTCTGATAGACCCACCGGCGCGCGCCGGCCGCCTCGAATTCGGGACCGCTCGCCTCGTCCGCCTTCAGCAAAAGCTCGTCGTGCAGGTGGATCGCGACGATCAGGCCCTGATGATAGACGCCCTTGCCGCCGAACATACGGCGGATCGAAACGGGGCCGAGCCCTTCGAATATTTCCTCGATGCCGGCATTGTCCATCGCCTATCCTTTCAACACGCCACCAGCAGCAGTCACGGCCTCGGGCGTGTCGACATCGAGGTGAGCTGCCGGACCGATATCGACGTCGATGACCGACAGGCCGGAGTTTTCAATGATCGCGCGCGCACCGACGTCACCTTCCAGACGCAGCACCGCATCATAGGCGATTCTCGGCAGAATGATCGGGTTGCCGCGCTTTCCCTCCGAAACGGACCGGATCACGACTCCGCCACCCGCCTCGCGAAAAGCCGCGACCAGCCTGTTCACATGTTCGGTCGTCACGCCGGGCATGTCGGCAAGCATGACCAGGATACCGTCCTTCGACGCAAGCTCGGGATCGGAAAAGCCGGCAACCAGCGAACTCGCCATGCCGGACGCATAATCCGGGTTGAAATGCAGGCGATTGTTCAGTCCGGACAATGCCGCCTCAATCTCTTCGCGCCGGTGTCCCGTCACGGCGACGACCGGCGCGGCCTGCGCCGCCAGAAGCATCTCGGCCGAGCGCCTGACCAGCGGCACGCCGTCGAATTCCGCCAGCAGCTTGTGGGGGGCGTCCCTGCCCATCCGGCGCGCCTGGCCGGCGGCCAACAGCAGTGCGCCCACCGAAAGCTCGGCGGTCTTTCCCTTCGCCGCATCGCGCGGCCGCGGGCGGGTCGGAATCTCCATCAGAAGCCCCCCGACACCCATGCCGGTTATATCGAACGACGTCGGCGTCTCTCCGGCCATCAGCCGGTTCAACACCCAGTCGAAGCCGTTTTCCTTCGGCGAGCGGGCGCAACCCGGGGCACCGAGCACCGGCACGTTACCCAGTCGCCCGAGTACAAGCAGATTGCCGGGATCGACCGGCATGCCCACCTGCTCCACCTCTCCTCCCGCGCGACGGATCGCGGCCGGGATGACATCATCCTTGTCGGCCACGGCGGAGGCACCGAAGACGATAATCATAGCCGGCTCACTAATTTCCTGGGCGCCAAGTCGTTGAAGAATCTCAGTCAGACGATCGGATGAATGGGGAATACGGACTTCTTTTATTAGCCGACTACCGGACTGGGCAAGCCGCTGCTCCAGAAGTCTCGCGGTCCGATCCATGACGGATGCCTTGAGGGACGGAAGCTCCGTGGCAATCAGGGTCACCGCGCGTGGACAGTAGGTCTTTACCTCGAAGGCAACCGATTCTGCCAGCAGCGAAACAGCTTGGGCGACCTTGTCGCCGCCGACCGCCAGCGGGATGATCTTGACGGTCGCCACCATGTCGCCGGCGCGCACCGCGACATGGTCGGCAAGACAGGCAAGCGTGATTGCCGGGTCGATGCGGTTCAGCGCGTCGACTACCGCCTTGTCGGCAACGAAGAGCCCGTCGATCCTGGCGTAGACATTCACGCGGCCTGTCGCCGCTTCGGAGAAGCGAAGATTGTCAGGCGCCATCGCACCGGCGATCGCCGCCGCCGCCTCGTCTTCCGGCAGATCACCGGGCTCCAGCCGCACGGCGACCACCGACGTGATGCCTTCCTCCGAGAGACGCGCGATATCCTGTGGGGAAAGCACCTGTCCCTTCGGCAGCCGGCCGGATGGCAACCGGATGCCGTGCGCAAGCACCGAGCCTTCCGCTTCCGCGAGATCGAAGGTTCCGTATCTCATCGTATATCACCCATCAGTGACCAGATCGCGCCGGCGGAAGGCCTGGACAATCTGGGCAAGCGTGGCCAGGGCAATCTCTGCGGGACTCGCAGCCCCGATATCGAGGCCGATCGGCGCTGCGATCCGGCCGATCTCGCTGTCCGTGCGCCCCATCTCCTTCAGCCGCTCGACGCGTTTCGCATGGGTCTTCCGGCTGCCGAGCGCACCGACATAGAAACAGCCGGCCCGGAGCGCTTCCGAAAGCGGAAAATCATCGATCTTCGGATCGTGGGTCACGGCCGCCAACGCCGTATAGGCGTCCAGCGGGCGGTCCTTCAGCACATCCTCAGGCCAGTCGGCGACGAGTTCGACGCCTTCGAAGCGTTCCTCCGTCGCAAAGGCGGTGCGCGGGTCGATGATCGTCAGATCGTAACCCGCCACCGGCGCCAGCCGCGCCAGCGCCTGGCTGATATGCACCGCGCCGATCACCACGATGCGCGGCGGCGGAAGATGGACGTTGAGGAAAAGCGATTGCCCTTCCAGTTCGATCGTACCGGCCTTGCCACTGCGGAAAGCCTTGGCGACCTCCTCATCCAGCGGGCCGGACACGATCTCGCCTTCAAGGATGACCCGCACCCTGCCGCTGGAAAGATCGGTCACCACCACGGCGGCCTTGCGCGCTCGCCGGGCCGCGTTCAGCTTCGTCAGTGTGTCGAGCTGCATCAGCCGAGCCTTTCCACATAGACGCGGATACGGCCGCCGCAGGACAGGCCGACACGCCATGCGGTCTCGTCGGCGACCCCGAATTCCAGCATCCGCGGCGTCCCGCTGGAAATGACGTCGAGCGCTTCCGTGATGACCGCGCCTTCAACGCAGCCGCCAGAGACAGAGCCCTCGAAATTGCCCTCGCCGTCGATGACGAGATGACTTCCCGCAGGACGCGGCGCCGAGCCCCAGGTATCGATCACGGTGGCGATCGCCACATCGCGGCCGGCTTCCTTCCAGCTTTCGGCCGTCGCCAACGGGTCCAGAATTTCGGAAACAGTCATGCGACCCTCCTCATATCCAAAAAACGCCGCGGGTCCGCGGCTTTCGTATGATCATCGGACAATGCGCCGGCGAGATCGGCCAGCGATTGAAGGTTGTGGACGGCGCGGAACTCGTCGACATGCGGCAGCATGGCGCGTACGCCGCGCGCCCTTGCCTCGAAGCCATCGAAGCGCAACAGCGGGTTCAGCCAGATCAGCCTCCGGCAGGACCGGTGCAGCCGATCCATCTCCTTTTCCAGTTCCTCGACCCCGTCGCGTTCCAATCCGTCGGTGATAAGGAGCACGACCGCCCCCTGCCCCAGCACGCGGCGCGACCAGAGCCGATTGAATTCCGCAAGCGTCGCGCCGATCCGGGTGCCGCCCGACCAGTCGCGCACGGCTTCCGTGCAACCGGACAATGCCTCGTCCGGATCGCGCCTGCGCATCTGCCGCGTCACGTTGGTGAGCCGCGTGCCGAACAGGAAGGTATGCACCCGCGTGCGCTTTTCGGTGAGGGCGTGCAGAAAATGCAGGAAGATGCGCGTGTACTGGCTCATGGAGCCGGAAATATCGGCAAGCACAACCAATGGCGGCGGCGCCGTCCGGCGCTGCCGGAAACGCGGCAGGATGAGGTCGCCGCCGCTCCGCATCGCCTGGCGCATCGTGGCGCGCGGGTCGATCACCGGCTGACGACCGGAGGGCCGGAAGCGGCGCATCCTCACCTGGTCGAGCGGCAGAGCGAGCTTTCGAAGCTCGCGCCGGGCCTGAGCCAGCTCGGCCGCCGTCATCTGGGCGAAATCCATCCGTTTCAGGACCTCGCTGGCCGAGGTCGTGAAACGCGAATCCACCTCGATCTCGGGCGGTTTGCTGCGCGCGCTCCGGGGGCGGTCTTCCGTCAACGCACCGCCGACACGGGCGGCGCCCGCCTTGGGTTTTTCCTTCTCGCGATTGTCGGCCGCCTTGGGCGACATCATCGCGATCATCTTGCCGATGAGATCGCGCGATCGCCAGAAAAGCCGGAAGGCTTCGTCGAAAACCGGCTGGTCTTCATGGCGCTTGACGAAAACGGCAGACAGCGCCGCATGGAATTCCTCGCGAGAACCTATGCCGATCGCATCGACGGCGGCGATGGCGTCCGCGGCGGCAGCCGGTCCCGTTTTCAGTCCGGCACGCCGGAGCACTCGGGAGAAATGGACGAGATTGTCCGCAAGCTTCCCGTCGCCGGCCGGAACCGGTGGGACGATCGCTCCGTCTTTGCCAAATCCCGTGCTCATCCGCTATCCCGCAGCCAGAAGTTCCGCCTTGACCTCGTTCAGCACCCGCTCGCCCGCGCCGCCCTTGATGCGGGCGATGTCGTCCTGATATTTCAAAAGGGTCCCAAGCGTGTCGGCGATCGTTTCCGGATCGAGCGCGATACGGTCGAGTTCGGTGAGCGCCGTCGCCCAGTCGATGGTCTCCGCGACGCCGGGATTCTTGAAGAGATCGAGCGTTCTGAGTTTCTGGACATAGGCCACGATCTGCCGTGACAGGGTTTCCCCGCATTGCGGCACCTTGCGGCGGATGATTTCCAGTTCCTGCGCCGCGTCCGGATAGTCGACCCAATGATAGAGACAGCGGCGCTTCAGCGCGTCATGGATTTCCCGCGTGCGATTGGTGGTGATGATGACGATTGGCGGTTCAGCGGCCCGGATGGTGCCGAGTTCCGGAATGGTCACCTGGAAATCCGAAAGCACTTCCAGCAGGAAGGCTTCGAAAGCTTCGTCCGTGCGGTCGAGTTCGTCGATCAGAAAGACCGGAGCCGGCCCGCCCTCCTGCCCCAGCGCCTGCAGCACCGGACGGCGGATCAGATGGCGCTCGGAAAACAGATCGGCTTCCAGCCGGTCGCGGTCTCCTATACCCGTCGCTTCCGCAAGCCGGATATCCAGCATCTGGGCCGGATAGTTCCATTCATAGACGGCAGAGGAAATATCCAGCCCCTCATAACACTGAAGACGGATCAACGGCCGGCCGAGCGCTTTCGCAAGCGTCTTGGCGATTTCCGTCTTGCCGACCCCTGCCTCGCCTTCGAGAAACAACGGCCGCTTCATCTTCAAGGCCAGGAAGATCACCGTCGCGAGCGACCGCCCGGCAAGGTAGTCCTCGGCGCTCAGGAGGCCGATCGTCTCATCGATCGATCTGGGGATCGGGGCCGACGGGACACCCGTTTTTCCATCCGGCATAATCGCACCCTTTCAAACGGCGTTCTACAATGTATGAAAACCACGGTCCAGATAGATGAGCGACGGCGCTTCCGGACCGAAATGAATGGCTTTCACCTCCCCGAACATAACAAAATGCGTCGAAACCTGCTTTATGTCTGTCAGCCGGCAATCGAAGCCGACCACGGCATCTGCCAGCACCGGCGCGCCCGTCACAAGCCGCACCCAATCGCCGAGCAGGAAGCGTTCCCCCAGCGGCACGCCGCTCAAGCCCGCAAAGGCCATTGCAAGCGGCTGGTGATGCGCAGCCAGTGAATTCAGCGCGAAGACGCCGCTCTTGCCGAAGACCGCATTGTTGGCATTGCTGCCGTTCAGGCACACCAGAACGCTCGGCGGATTGTCCGAGACGGAACAGGCGGCCGTCACCGTCACTCCCCGGCTGACCCCTTCGAACTCGGTTGTGACCACCTGAACGTGGCCGGCGTAACGCGCCATACCGTTGCGGTAGAGGACGGGATCGAGGAAGGGCTGGTCCGTCAAGGGCATCTCGTGAAAAGGCGTCAGGTACGCTGTCGGTCCTGCATTACTGACCAAGATATGGTGGAGAAGACGCTTGATGTCCACGGCGGTTGCGGCTTTTTACCTTCGGGGGCCGATTCTCTTTGACGGCAGCGGCGAGACGGCTAAATGTGGCTTGAGGGCAAGATTTCCAGGGAAAGCATGACAGCACGACGCTTCATCATCGCCGGTTTGCTGGCTTCGTTTTTCGGATGCGGATCAGCGTCGGCATCGGTGATCGGCGTCGTTGCACCCCGTTCGGGCCCTTATGCCTCGCTCGGCGCCCAGATTTTCCAGGGCGCGCGCGCGGCAGCGGAGGCGGCCGGAGATACCGTCGTGGAAGTGGACGAAAGCTGCGACGAAACCGGCGGCAATGCGGTCGCCAAGAACCTCCTGGATTCCAGGGTTTCGGCCGCGATCGGATTTCTCTGCGTCGAGACGCTGACCACCGCCCTGCCGCAATTGAAGGCGGCGCAGATTCCGGCCGTCAGCATTTCCGTCCGCTCGAAGATCCTGATGGAGGATACGCTGCGCAACGGCTGGCTCTTCTACCGCATGGCGCCGGTCGAAGGTGACGAGGCGGAAAAGCTTGCCGAGACCATCCTCGACATATGGAAGGCCGAACCGGTCGCGCTGGTTGAAGACGGCACGATCTATGGACGCGAACTCGCAGGCGCCATCCGCCAGCATCTGGAACCGATGGGAATCACGCCGATCTTCACCGATACGTTCCGTCCGGGACAGGAACAGCAGGTGGCTCTGGTGCGCCGGCTCGCGAAGGCGGGAGCGACACACGTCTTCGTCGGCGGCGATCGTAACGACATGGCGATCATCGCCCGCGATGCGGCATCAGAGGGCATTCCCCTTTCGCTCATGGGCGGCGACACGATGCGGGCCGCGAACCGACCGGTGCCGCTGCGCGACGGCGTGCTCGCCGTCGCCCTTCCCGACTATGCCTCGCTCCCCTCGGCAACGGGTGCCCTCACGGTGCTTGGAGCAAGGAATATCGATCCCGGCGGCTATACGCTGGCGGCCTATGCGGCCGCGGAATTCGTCCACCAGGCCATGACGACGGCGGGGCGCCGGCCGATAGCCGACGCGATCCGCGCCGGTTCCTTCAGCACGGCCATCGGCACGATCGCTTTCGACGAGGGCAACGAGTTGAAGGAGAATCCCTTCCGCCTGCTCGAATGGCGCGGCTCCGCTTTCGCCCTGTCGCATCCGGCGACCGAGTGACGATTGTTCCAGAAGCCGGCCGATGCTAAATGGCTGGCCAAACCGGAGACCTTCGCCCCATGACCCTGCCTGTCCGCATTGCCCCTTCGATCCTGGCCGCCGACTTCTCGAAACTCGGCCAGGAGGTGCGCGACGTCATCGAAGCGGGCGCGGACTGGGTCCATCTCGATGTGATGGATGGCCATTTCGTGCCGAACATCTCCTTCGGACCGGATGTCATCAAATCGCTCAGGCCCTACACGAACGCCTTTTTCGACTGCCATCTGATGATCTCACCGGCCGACCCCTATCTCGAAGCCTTCGCCAAGGCCGGTTGCGACGGCATTACCGCGCATGCCGAAGCGGGTCCCCACCTGCACCGTTCGCTGCAGACGATCCGGGCGCTGGGCAAGAAGGTCGGCGTCACGCTCAATCCGGCGACGCCGCTCTCGGTTCTCGAAAACGTGCTGGACGACGTCGACCTGATCCTGATCATGAGCGTCAATCCGGGCTTCGGCGGCCAGAAATTCATCCCCGCCATGGTAGACAAGATCCGCGCCGCCAAGGCGATGATCGGCTCCCGCCCGATCGAACTGGAAGTGGATGGCGGCATTACGGCGGAGACGATCGGCGCGGCCACCGCTGCCGGAGCCAATGTCTTCGTTGCGGGGTCGGCGGTTTACAAAGGCGCGGGAATCGCTGCCTATCGGGACAATATCGCCAGGCTCAAGACGGCAGCGGAGGATGGACGCGGATGATATCAGGCTTGCGATCTTCGGTTCCCGCATGCGCGGCGATGTTCTTCGCCGGCACCACCTCGGCGGCCGACATCGCCAGTATCCATCCGATCGGCTTCTCCGCCGATGGCCAGATCTTCGCCTATGAAGAATACGGCATCCAGGACGGCTCCGGTTTTCCCTACGCCAACATCTATGCGCTCGATCTGGCCAAGGACACCTACCTGCCGGGAACGCCCCTCCGGGTGCGGCTGGAGGACAATGATGCAACGATCGCCAAGGCCCGCTGGCAGGCGCGCAACGATGCAGAGGCGCTGATCGAGACCCACGAACTTGCCAACCATCCCGGCGAGCTGGTGGCATTCAACCCGATCACCGAGGTGGATGAGGCCCCGCACCGGTTGCGCTATCGCAGCATGCCGGTTCTGCCGCCGGTCGGGGAGCCCAATACGCTGGTACTCGAAGAAGTCCCGCAGCCGCTCGATCCGCGCTGCGAAGGTCTGGCTGAAAAATCCGTCGCTTTCCGCCTCCGCTTCACGGAGCGCGACGGAAAACCGGTGGATGACGCGGTTCACGAAGACCAACGCGTCCCGCTCTCGCGCGGCTGCGTCGGCGGCTATCGGCTGGGCGGTGTCGTCAGCGGCGCAACGCCCGGCGGGACCGGGATCGAAGTCGCGCTTGTGCTGGTTCTCAGCGCCGGCTTCGAGGGACAGGACGGGCGCTGGATTGCGATCCCCATCAAGACGGCCGGTCCCGGCACTCCCTGAGCGCTCGAAAACTTGAGCTTGCCGGCGGTTCCTGTTACAGCGGCGCCGACATGTTTTGAGAAGGTCGAAAGCCCATGATCCCCCGTTACTCGCGGCCCGAAATGGTCGCCATCTGGTCGCCCGAGACCAAGTTCCGCATCTGGTTCGAAATCGAGGCGCATGCCTGCGATGCTCTCGCGGCTATCGGCGTGATCCCGAAATCGGCGGCGGAGACCATCTGGGAAAAGGGCGGCAAGGCCGAATTCAACGTCGCGCGCATCGATGAGATCGAGGCCGTCACCAAGCATGACGTCATCGCCTTCCTCACCCACCTCGCCGAATTCGTCGGCCCGGACAGCCGTTTCGTGCATCAGGGCATGACGTCCTCCGACGTGCTCGACACCTGCTTCAACGTGCAGCTCGTACGCGCCACCGACCTTCTGCTCGCCGATATCGACAAGCTGCTCGATGCCTTGAAGCGCCGCGCCTTCGAGCACAAGGACACGGTCACTATCGGCCGCAGCCATGGCATCCATGCCGAGCCCACCACATTCGGCGTCAAGCTTGCCCAGGCCTATGCGGAATTCGACCGCAACAAGACCCGCCTCCTGGAAGCACGCGACGAGATTGCGACCTGCGCGATCTCCGGCGCTGTCGGCACCTTTGCCAATATCGATCCGCGCGTGGAGGAACACGTCGCGGCCGCCATGGGCCTGAAGCCGGAACCTGTCTCCACCCAGGTCATTCCGCGCGACCGCCACGCCATGTATTTCGCGACCCTCGGCGTCATCGCCTCGTCGATCGAACGGCTGGCGATCGAGATCCGCCATCTGCAGCGTACGGAAGTGCTGGAAGCCGAGGAATATTTCTCGCCGGGCCAGAAGGGTTCGTCGGCCATGCCGCACAAGCGCAATCCCGTGCTGACGGAAAACCTGACGGGCCTCGCCCGCATGGTCCGGTCCTATGCGATCCCGGCCATGGAAAACGTGGCGCTGTGGCACGAGCGTGACATTTCCCACTCTTCCGTCGAGCGCATGATCGGGCCGGACGCGACGGTCACGCTCGATTTCGCCCTGGCGAGACTGACCAGCGTGATCGACAAGCTGCTCGTTTATCCGGAAAACATGACGAAGAACCTGAACAAGTTCCGCGGGCTCGTTCATTCGCAGCGCGTCCTGCTGGCCCTGACGCAAGCCGGCGTTTCCCGCGAAGACGCCTATCGCCTGGTGCAGCGCAATGCCATGAGGGTCTGGGAAGAAGGCAAGGATTTCCTGGAAGAGCTGCTTGCCGACCCGGAAGTGCGCGCGGCTCTCTCCGAAGAGGAAATCCGCGAGAAATTCGACCTCGGCTATCATACCAAGCACGTCGACACGATCTTCAAGCGTGTTTTCGGCTGATCGCCGGCATCCATTTCGGGTCGTCTTACACGCCGCCGGCTTCCTGCCGGCGGCTTTTCTTCGGCATCCGAAGCCGATCTGCAGGTGCCGCGCGACGCGGCTAGAGAAATGCCGGTGAAAACGGACTCCACGGTACACGACAGTCAGGTTGAGAACGGGATGATGTGATTTGGATGAAGATTCCTGACCAAAGGATCTTCGCCATGCTACCACTTCATACCGTTCTCGCTGAGACGTTAAGCGGGCATTTCTCG